>JAAYII010000192.1 GCA_012523535.1 Peptococcaceae bacterium | reverse complement strand
TGCTTAACCAAGGTGTTCAAGCCCTGTTGGTAAAGCGGATTGTTTGGATCAATTTCCAAAGACATCAAGTCTCTTAGCGTATAGAAAGTAGAGATCCACTTGGGCCCGTAGATCCCGTTCCCCCAAGTCCCCTTCTCTGTATCAAAGCGCGAAAGAAACTCATGGATCCAGCCTTGATCCGTATAGGAGACAGCTTGATCGAGCAGATATTTCTCTGTGAGTCTGCGGACGGATGGATCACCTGCCAGCAGAAAATCGATATTGTTCATCTCTCCACCTCCCATCATGGTGATCTGTGTTTATTTTATCATGGGGGATGATGCTCTCTCGTCTTCAATAAGCACAAAATATACCGATATGAATTTATTGGTATAATACGATCAAATCAATTGCCGCGCTTAATAGCGCAATATCGGGAGGTTTGCATGAAACGTTACAAGGAACTGTCACGGCCGGGCAGAATCGGTCGTATGTGGTTAAAAAATCGTATGGTGATGCCGGCGATGGGTACAAACTTGGGTAACGCCGACGGAACGATTTCTGACAACATCGTTAACTACTATGCCAGGCGTGCAGCCGGCGGGGTCGGACTGGTGGTGACCGAAGTCTGTTCACCGGAACACGAAGGCATCTGCCCAAGCCTATTTAACTGCAACTTTAGAATCTGCTACCCCGGAAATCAGACACCTTTATTTCGGCTTTTGTACTCAAATTACACAGGCACATGAAGCGCTAACTGGACTTTGTGTTGAAAAAGGTTGGTATCACGCCTACGGGCAACCTGTTGATCAACTAAAGCAGGCCATTAGCGATTCTGTTGACGTCATTAGTCCTAATGCTTAGACCTGAACCTCCAATTTTATTTTTCCTATATATAATATAATCCTTCTTACATATATAATCCTTCTTAATATTTTGAGAAGGATTTTCTTTTTATTACGTCGCTCTTTATATCTAAGACGACATAACTATTTTTTCAACTTATTCATAAAGGTTTAATAACTTCATACGGACATAAGAACAGCTATGATATACACTCATGTAACTCCTGAAAGAAAGAAGAAATCTGCTGATAAAATGGATTCGATTTTAGGCAAATAAATTCAATTGCACTACCATTGCACTACTTTGGTAAAAATTAATAAAGTATGTAAAAAATATAAAACACCGCAAACCCTTGCGGTGTCTAACTTTTTTATGGAGCCGATGGTCGGATTCGAACCGACGACCTGCTCATTACGAGTGAGCTGCTCTACCCCTGAGCCACATCGGCTTTTTTTTTTTTGGACAGAAGATATTCTACTTGATTTTAATCTATACGTCAACCGATGATTTTAGGTTAGTCTTTTGGCCAAGTTTTATATGATACAATCTTCTTTATGAAATTAAATTATGGTAATTTAATATCATGGTATCAAACAATAAATTGATGGGATAATACGTATTACGTATTTATTTTAAACTGTAAGAAAGGATGAAGTATTTTTTGGATTTACGCCTAATAGTTATAGCCCTGACACCCGCTATTGCCATAGGTTTGGCAATTTATTTCACAGATAGATATGATAAGGAACCAGCGCTTCTGTTGTTAAAATTGTTTATGCTGGGTGCTTTTTCCGTCCTGCCTGTGATAGCGGTGGAAAGAACACTGATGTATTTCAATATTTTTAGCGGTCTTGGAGCCAGCGCTTATACGGCATTTATAGTGGCGGGCTTAACTGAAGAAAGTTTCAAGATGACTGTTGTTCTAAAAACAGCTTATTATAAAAAGTATTTTAATGAAAAACTCGATGGGATTATCTATGCTGTGTTTGCGGCTCTTGGCTTTGCCACCATTGAAAACCTAATGTATATCCTGGGCAGCTACTCCATAACTCCCTACGTAGGAATATCCCGGGGGATATTTTCTGTCCCGGCTCATGCTCTGTTAGCAGTTACCATGGGATATTACCTCTCTCTGGCCAAGTTTTCATATAACCGGCAAATTGAAAGTAATTATTTAAAAAAGGCTTTGTTTATTCCTGTTTTTTTTCACGGTTGCTTTGATTTTATTCTTATGGCCGATGTCCCTTCTTTGTTGGTTCTTTTTATCCCCTATGTTATTTATCTTTGGATAGTTAATTTACGAAAACTCAATCAATATTACCAAGATTCCAAAGAGCGTTATAAAGCCTCCCATCAAAGCATAAAAAGAACCGACTCATAAATTTTATGAGCCGGCTTTGATTATTATATTTTTTATCCCATATTAATTCTAATATTATGATGTAGGTTGAATCTTTCCTTCTCTTTCGCGCTCTTCAGAGGGCTTGAAGAGAAGAGTGATGCAGTATAAGCCACATAAACCGACTATGGCATATACTATTCTCTCAGGCATGGTGCTTATGCCACCGAATATTGCCGATACCAGGTTAAATCCGAAAAAACCAATAAGTCCCCAGTTAATAGCTCCAATAATGGCAATAACGAGAGCAGTTTTTTGTAAAGCACCCATTAATTAACGCCTCCTTTTACAAAAAATTATTAGATTCCTTTTTATGATGCGTCAAAAAGATTAATTTTATACATGAAAAATAATTAATTGCATATTTTTGGCATAAATAAATATTGTATACTTATAATATGATTTATTTTTTTCTAGGATCTGTATTTAATATAATTATTTTTGGTTATCTTACAAATCGTGGATACAGAAACAACAAAATTTTAGAAAGCGGAAGTGACCAATACAAGATGAAAAATAAAAAAATAGTTTTAAGCGTTGCCACAGTCGGTTCTTTTTTGACTCCTTTTATGGTTTCCTCCCTCAATATTGCTTTACCCGATATCCAAGCGGAATATGCCGCCGACGCAGTTTTATTAAGCTGGGTAGTAACATCCTTTTTACTGGCTAACGCAATTTTATTGGTTCCGATTGGTAAAGTTGCGGATATTTACGGTCATATTAGGATATATCGGTTGGGGATAATTATTTTTACCCTTGTATCTTTTGCTTCCATGTTTGCTCCTACAATTCAGTTCTTGCTCTTTTTAAGGGTACTGCAGGGAATCGGCTGCTCGATGATTTTTACGACAGGTATACCCATTCTGACTTCTGCCTTTTCTCCCCAGGAGAGAGGCAAGGTTTTAGGTTTTAATGTGTCGGCAGTCTATATTGGATTATCTTTGGGACCTTTCTTGGGAGGCATATTTACCCACGCCTTTGGTTGGCGAAGTATATTTTTGATTGTCGCTTTAATTGGGATAATTGACTGTTTTCTTGTCTTTAGCTTACTTCAGCCAGAACATACTAAAATTAATAATAAAAAAATCGATATTATCGGCAGCATTATCTACGCCTTAACTTTATTTGCCATTGTGTATGGTTCCAGCCTTCTCCCGCAAGTCATAGGAATAATCCTGATGTTGTGCGGAATACCCGGTTTTATCCTGTTCGTAAAACGACAGCTTACTGTCTCAAATCCAGTGTTTGAAATTAGGCTTTTCCGCAACAACCGGGTTTTTGCTTTTTCCAATACTGCGGCCCTAATCAATTATGCTGCGACCAACGCGGTTACTTTTCTCTTAAGCCTTTATCTGCAATACATAAAGGGTTTGACCCCTCAGCAAGCCGGGACCATACTCATTATCCAACCTATCATAATGGCGGTTTTATCTCCTTATACAGGTAGACTTTCCGACCGGCTGGAGCCGGCTAAACTCTCCTCTTTAGGTATGTTTTTTTCGGCTTTAGGATTGTTTATCCTGACTTTTTTAGGCGGAAACACCTCCAATGTTTTTATTTACTGCGCATTGGTTGTTTTGGGTCTGGGATTTTCATTTTTCTCGGCGCCGAATACCAATGCCATTATGAGCAGTGTGGAAAAAAGCAATTATGGACTCGCTTCAGCTACGGTAGCCACTATGAGGGTTTTGGGCCAAATGATGAGCATGGCAGTCGCCACGGTTATTATTTCCCTTTTAATCGGCAAAAATCAAATTACACCCGAATATTATCCGCTCTTTCTTAAGAGCATCCATATTTCTTTTATGATCTTTACTGTCCTTTGTGCAGTAGGAATATTTTTCTCCTATTCGCGAGGCAAAGTTCATTTGGAAAACAATTAAAACACGGCGAGACCCGGAAGCTTTCACTTCCGGGTCTTTTTACCGCTACAGGGCGGTTAGCCTTAGAGTAGGGTTATTAGCCTTTCGGCATTTCCCCATACTCCGTTTTTATTATGCTCTCCTATTTTAAAATTATACAAAAAAAATTTTAATGAATCAGGACTTTCGAAGTCCTATTTTTACTGGCAAATCCCTGTCCTATCCAACATTTCCCTATTTCTAATGATACCTTTTTCATCATATTTGGGTATAATGTAATTTGGAAGATTAATAAAGCTTAGACTGATTACCGGAAGGAAAGATGTAAGTTGCCGTTACATATTCATTTTGTTGGAATAAAAGGCACCGGAATGAGTGCCCTGGCTCAAATAACTGCAAAGATCGAAGGAGCTATTGTAACCGGTTCTGACGTAAGGCAAAGGTTTTTTACTGATTCCATTTTGGAAAAAGCGGGTATTAACGTTCTGGATTTTAATCCCGATAATGTTGTTAATGCTGATATAGTGGTGACTTCTGCCGCTTATGATGATACTCACCCTGAGATTAAAAAGGCTAAAGAATTGAATATCCCAGTTTATACC
>JAAYII010000191.1 GCA_012523535.1 Peptococcaceae bacterium | reverse complement strand
AATAAGTATGGCCGGACATTCCAAGTGGGCCAATATCAAGCATAAAAAGGCCAAAGCAGACGCACAAAAAGGAAAAATCTTTACCAAAATGGCCAGAGAAATTATGGTTGCCGCCCGGGCGGGTGGAGGAGATCCCAACAGTAATTTCCGCTTGAAAATAGCAATTGAAAATGCCAGGGCTGCAAATTTACCTAACGAGAATATTCAGCGCGCCATTCAGAAAGGAATAGGGGGCGGTGAAGGAACCAACTATGAAGAACTTCGCTATGAAGGTTACGGTCCGGGCGGAGTGGCTATTATGGCTGATATTATGACCGATAATCGGAACAGGACCGCTTCCGAAGCCAGACATATATTTTCCAAAAACGGGGGCAATCTCGGCGAGTCAGGAAGTGTAAGCTGGATGTTTACGGAGAAAGGGCAGCTTACCATTTCCAAAGAGGATTTAAAAATTAGCGGGGATGATTTAATGCTCTTGGCTTTGGAAGCGGGTGCGGAAGATATCGAAGAACAGGATGAGAGCTTCGAAATCTATACTGAACCCGCCGCCATGCAAGAAGTGAGACAGGCCCTTTTGGATAGCGGGATTGCCATTGAAAATGCCGAAATCAATCTTATCCCTATAAATAGGGTGGAGATCAGTGACGCGGAACAGGCAAAAAAGATTATTAAATTAATTGAAGCCTTGGAAAACCATGACGACGTACAAAAAGTTTATACTAACTTTGATTTGGCTGATTCCTTAAACGAAGAGGATTTATAATGCTAATTCTAGGTATTGATCCCGGGACGGCAATCATGGGCTATGGTTTGATTGAAAAAAAGGGTCAGACCCTAAGGGCAGTAGACTATTCCTGTTGGCGAACTCCGGCTGATTTGCCCATGCCTTATCGACTAAAAATCTTATTTGAGAATCTGGAGAATTTTTTATTAAAATATTCACCGGATGCCATAGCTGTGGAGGAGTTGTTTTTTAATCGCAATACGACTACAGCCATCTCCGTAGGGCAAGCACGGGGAATTGTGCTTCTCAGTGCGGCCAGAAATAACATAGAAGTCTTCGAATACACTCCCTTGCAGGTAAAACAAGCGGTTGTGGGTTACGGCAAGGCGGATAAACATCAAATTCAATATATGGTGCGAGCTCTTTTGTCTTTGACTGAAAACCCAAAACCTGATGATACGGCCGACGCTTTGGCTATAGCCATATGCCACGCTCATAGTCAGCGGTTGTAATAATGGGGGATATAACAAATGATTGCCATGTTAAAAGGTGTGGTTTGGACTTGCGAACCGGAAAAAATAATTTTAAACGTCGGCGGGGTTGGCTTTCTGGTACATGTAACTACCGGTTGTGCGGCAGCCCTCCGGCCGGGTGAAGAAAAAACCTTTTATACCTATCTACAGGTAAGAGAGGACGATCTGGTTCTTTATGGTTTTAATCATAAAGAGGAAAAAGAATTATTTCTTCAATTGCTCGGTGTTTCCGGTATAGGCCCCAAAGCGGCTCTTTCCATTCTTTCCGCCTTGACGGTTAAGCAAGTTAGGATGGCCATTGTCAATGAAAATGTTTCTTTATTAACTCAAGTCCCGGGAATAGGCGCCAAAACAGCCAAGCGAATTATCTTGGAGCTTAAAGAAAAACTTAAAGATTTAATACTGGAAAGTGGAGACTATACAGAGGTTATGGCCGAAGAATGTCTTGCACCCGGCTTGAACGAAGCGCTGGATACATTGCTGGCATTGGGCTTTTCCAGATTGGAAGCCAGCTCGGCCTTAAGACAAGTAAGCCAGCAACAAGCAAGCACAACCGAGGACCAAGTCAAAGAAGCCTTGCGCTTGTTAGCAAAGCGATAAACGGAGGTAAGAATAGGCAAACGGAGGAACGAAATGGAAGAAAGAATTATAACTTCCTTGGAGCGGTCTGAGGACAGGGAAAATGAAGCCTTGAGACCGGTAAAACTTGCGGATTATATCGGTCAGAGCAGGATTAAAGAGAATTTATATGTATTTATTCATGCCGCCTTAAGCCGAGGAGAAGCTTTGGATCATGTTTTGTTATATGGTCCCCCCGGCTTGGGAAAGACAACGCTGGCCAATATCATTTCCGCAGAAATGGGAGTTAATATTAGAACAACTTCCGGGCCGGCCATTGAAAGACCCGGTGATTTGGCAGCAATCTTGACATCATTGGAGCCTCGCGACGTGCTTTTTATTGATGAAATTCATCGTTTGAGCAGGACGGCAGAGGAAATACTTTACTCAGCCATGGAAGACCATTGTTTGGATATTGTGATTGGCAAAGGCCCCAGTGCCCGTTCAATTCGACTTTCTCTTGCGCCTTTCACTTTGATTGGAGCGACTACCCGGGCCGGCCAATTGACGTCTCCCTTAAGAGATAGATTTGGGGTTATCAACAGGCTGGAGTTTTATACAACAGATGAACTAAAACAGATCGTTCTGCGGGCTTCCAAGATCCTTCACATTAAATTAGATGAGGAGGGGGCTATAGAAATAGCCAAAAGGTCCAGGGGGACTCCAAGGGTAGCAAATAGGCTGCTGAAGCGAGTTACGGATTTTGCTGATTTTTGGGGCAAGGAAGTTATTGATTTTCAAGTGGCTTCCTTGGCTTTGGATAAACTTCAGGTGGACCCAATTGGCTTGGATAGCCTGGATCTCAAAGTTATCGAAGCCATAATTAAAATATTTGACGGCGGACCTGTGGGTTTGGAAACTTTGGCCGCTACTGTAGGTGAAGAGCCGGAGACTTTGGAAGATGTGGTTGAACCCTTTTTACTGCAGTGCGGTTTTTTACAGCGTACTCCTCGCGGCAGAACAGTTACTTCCCTGGCTTACGAGCACTTGGGAATTAAGCCTTCGGAAGGGCATTGGGAAAAACAGCAACCCAGACTTTTTATGGAAAACAATTGAATATCCTTTAATTTGCAGCCGCCGGAAGGTTAAAATCTTGTCTGTTCAGGAAAAATATATCGTAGAAAATTAAACAGATTTTGACCTGAAGGTGTTTATGTTTATGATTTGTAGATGTATGAAGCAAAGAGCTTTTTTTATGTTTATTCTACTGATAACTATGCTTCCCGTTTCACTATTGCTAATACCCGATGTTTGCTTGGCATACGATGTCTCGGTCCGTCTGGTTTGGAAATTTCCGGAGCCTTTTTGGTTGGAGATAGAGATAGAGAAAGGCTCATATAGTTTAAACCTGGACCGGCAAAGTGTGGAGCTTAAAAGTGGAGACAGCATCAAAATCGGCCTTTCAACCCTTTATCGTTTTTGGCAAAAAGGAAATCAATTACAAATAATCGAAAAGCCGAATCTAAGTCTCACTACCCTCAGTGATGGTGTGTTTCGGGTGCGCGAACCGGGTAAGGAGTGGGTAAGTTATCGGGGTAATCTTACTGTTTCGGCTCAAGGGATGGGTTGGGCCCTAATCAATACCCTCTCCGAAGATGATTACCTGAAAGGGGTAGTCCCTGTTGAGATGAGCAATTCCTGGGCGGCCCAAGGTATGGAGGCCTTAAAGGCTCAGGCAGTTGCCGCCAGGACTTATTTGCTTAAAAATAAGGATAAAAATAATACAATCACCGATTCTCCGAATATCCATCAGGCCTATGGTGGGAAAAAAGTGGAGGGAGAAGCGAGCTTGGCTGTTGAAGCCACAGCAGGGGAAATACTTGTGGACAGGGATTCCGGTCAGCCTATAGATGTTTTTTATTCTTCCCATAACGGCGGCCACAGCGAAGTGACGGAGCATGTTTGGAAAAATCATGACCCTCATTATCTGGCTAAACCTGATTCCTTTTCTTTGGGGATTGGCGGTTTTGTCGCTAACTGGAGATTTTTGATTGCCGCCGATGTTTTGGGGGAAAAGTTTGATCTGGCACCGATCAGGGAAGTTAAGCTTAAAAAATATCCATCCGGTCGGGTTTATGAAGTGATTTTGGAAGATTGGCTGGGCAATCAAAAAATAATCAGCGGCGGAGAATTTGTTGGCAAGTTTTATCCATATAACCGGGAATTGGCAAGGGATTGCTTTCTCAGCAAACTGTTTGAAGTTGATTTTATTTATCCCTTGAGATCATCCGATTTTGCCGTTAGATGGAATACTTTTTATCCACCAAATCTTTGGCCGCAAAGATTGAACAATAATTCGGCGGGACCGGTTCTGGCCCGTTTGTTGAGCTCCAATGATGGATTAGGCGAGCGGGAAAGAAATTATGGCGTTTTCGTTTTTAGCGGACGGGGATGGGGCCATGGGGTAGGCATGTCCCAGTGGGGAGCTTATAATATGGCCTTGCACGGATATTCATACAGGGATATTCTTAATTATTACTATCACAATACGTCTATTATCAAACTGACGGATTAAGTCTTAAATTAACTGAGCTTATGAAACTTATAAACTGAGAGGTTAATTAATGAAACTGGAGGATTTTGACTATTATCTACCTAAAGAGTTAATTGCCCAGATCCCGGCGGAACCGAGAGATTCTTCCCGGTTAATGTTAGTAAATAAATCAAGCGGTGAAATAGGACATTATCGTTTTAACCAGATCGACCGATTTCTTCATGCCGGTGATGTTTTAGTATTAAACCGAACCAGGGTTATCCCGGCCAGGCTAATCGGGAAGAAAAAGGATACCGGGGCGGCCATTGAAGTCCTTTTGTTAAAGAGATTGGAAAGGGACAAATGGGAAGCCCTGGTTAAACCCGGAAAAAGACTTAAACCCGGCCAGGAAGTAGTGTTCGGCAACGGCTTGCTTACTGCCGAATTGAAAGAAATCCTCGATAACGGCAATCGCGTTTTTTTATTCAAATATTCCGGTCTCTGGGAGGAGCTATTGGATAGATTGGGCAAGATGCCGCTACCGCCTTACATTTATACCGAGCTGAAAGATCAAGAAAGGTATCAGACGGTTTATGCCCAGGAAAACGGTTCAGCGGCGGCTCCGACGGCGGGACTGCATTT
>JAAYII010000190.1 GCA_012523535.1 Peptococcaceae bacterium | reverse complement strand
TCTTATTATTTTGCTCTTTAGATAAGGATGCGTTCATACGATAAGAACAACAAATGCTTCTATGAATTTATGGTCGTTAAAAATATTAAAGAATAATTATCATGCAGGCAGGTGATAAAACTTGAAAGTGGACGGAACATCGATTTCCCCTGTTGGCAGCATTCAAGCAACCACAAAAGTTGCCCAGGTTAATAATAACAATAAAAGCGGTGAGCAGGACAAACTGGCTGTTTCCGAAAACGCCCAGGTCTTGCAGAATATTATGCAAAAAGTAAAGGAACTTCCTGATATCCGGGAAGAAAAAGTAAAAGAAATATCAGATCAGATTGCCCGCGGAGAATTTAAGCTTGATGCCGCTTCCATAGCTGCCAGTATGTTGTCCTAGCCGGAGACTGGAGGTAAATAGGTGGCTGAGATTCTAAAAAACATTGAAAATAACTTAAAAATGCAAATCGAGTTATTTGAAAAACTAATTGAATTAGAAAAAGCCAAGCAGCAGGCTTTAGTTAATAACAGAATTCAGGTATTAGAAATGGTTACAGCCCAGGAAGAAAAAATTCTGCTCGATGTCAGCCGTTTGGAAGAAGAAAGGCTTTACTGGGCAGATTTTTTTGCTCAGGAAACAGGGAAAAAAAGAGAGGATATCACATTGAGAGATTTAGAGACAGTTCACCCTGTTTTTAAGGATATAAGAGCTCAATTGGAAAAAGAAATAAGGGAAATACAATTTTTGAAAGAAACCAATACCAAGCTGTTAGAACATGCCATTGGCCTTGTAAATATAACAATAAATGCTCTTACATCGACTTCTAAGGCTACTTATTCTCCTAATAATAAAGGGTATAAGTGGAATAAGGAAAACTTTTTTATTGATAAAGATGCTTAAATCCATCAGAGTAAACCGGAAGGAGGAAAACTTTTGAGATCCACTTTTGCCGGCCTTGAACTTGCAAAAAATGCTTTGGCTACATATCAATACGCGATCGATACTACAGGCCATAATATTTCCAATGCAGGAACAAAAGGATATACAAGACAGGTTAGCAATCTGGCAACGACTATGCCCAATGTTATTTCGTCCTTGGGTAATGATGTGAGTATAGGGTCTGGCGTTACCATAGAGAGCATTACTCGGATTAGAGATATTTTTATTGACCGTCAGTTTCGATGGGAAACTTCCAAACATGATTATTGGGAAGAAAAATTATATTTTCAATCCAATATAGAGGCTCTCTTTAACGAGCCGACTGACGACAGCTTACATAATGATTTAAATAAATTCTGGGTTGCCTGGAGCGAACTGTCAAAGGACCCGGAAAATTCCGGAGCAAGAGCTGTTGTGCTCGCCAGGGGACAGACCTTGGTTGACAGCTTTCACAGGATAGCACAACAGATCACTGATTTGCAGAATGATTTAAAAATCAAAATCCAGTCTCAAGTTGACCTGATAAATCAATACGCAACTCAGATTAAAAATCTTAATATGCAGATTAAAAGAGCTGAAGTGGCGGGAGACATTCCCAATGATCTTTATGATGCCCGTGACCAGCTGGTAGATGAACTGTCCAAAATTATAAGTGTCAGAGTAACGGAAACCTCTGATCCGAATTTTACGGACCGTCATGTCGGCATTTTTAAAATAGAGATTGCCAGCGAGGTTGCTGCCGACCAAGTGCTGGTAAATGATGACCAAGTCTGGCAACTGCAAGGAGACGGAACCGGTTCCCCTTCTTCCTTTTCTTTAGTGGACAGTAGTGGTAGCAGCACTCCCCTGATTTTCGAAACTCCTGACGGTAATATAACCCAAATGGGTTCATTGGCTGCGGAGATTGAATTGCTAAATAGTTATTTACCCGAGATATGGAATAAATTAGATGAATTGGTCAAAAATTTGGCCTCTAAAATAAACGAGATTTATATCGATAATAGTTCCAATCCTGATCCTCCTCCTTTCTTTATTAGTTCGGATGGGAGCGAAATTAGCTTAAATAACATTGCCATAAATAGCGGCATTACCGAAGATAACCTGCGTACAGGGTACAGCAGCAATACAGAGGATGGAGGCAATGTTGGAGATGGAAGTATTGCCTCGGATATTGCCGCTTTGGCCGGTATATTTGGAGAATCTTATGGGGCCTTGATAGCCAAAATAGGTACTGACGTTCAACAGTCAGACCGTATGACTAAAGGAGAGGCTGTATTGCTCAACCAACTCCTAAACCAAAAAGAATCAGTAGCAGGAGTTTCTTTGGATGAGGAAATGACAAATTTGATTAAATTCCAAAAAAGTTACGTTGCGTCTGCCCGGATAGTAACCTTGATTGACGATATGTTGGAGAAGATTATTAATGGTATGGGTATTACCCGCTAAATTGCAGAATTGAAATCATAATAGTAAAACGGTTAGACCCAATAATTAACTGGAGTGAAAAAAGATGCGAATTTCTAACAATATGTTAACACGCAACTTCTTGCTCAACCTCGAATCATCACTTTCTCGAATTGCCCTGCTGCAAAACCAAATGTCTTCCGGGAGAAAAATCACCAAACCTTCCGATGATCCGGTAGGTATTCAAAACGCTTTGCGCTTTAAGAACAGTGTTGCTATGGTTGAGCAA
Source organism: Peptococcaceae bacterium (assembly GCA_012523535.1). Lineage (GTDB taxonomy): Bacteria > Bacillota > Desulfitobacteriia > Desulfitobacteriales > Syntrophobotulaceae > JAAYMU01. The sequence continues at coordinate 970 of JAAYII010000190.1, read as the reverse complement.
TGGCGAAATAATGCATCTCAGGCCTTATCTTATATGAACACTGCCGACTCCGTGCTTGGGGAATTGACGGCACTTTTACAAAGGGCTGGAGAGTTGGGACTTCAGGGAGCAAACGACACAAACTCCGAAAACGAAAGAAAGGCCATTGTAGAGGAGATTGATCAGATAAAAGAACAGGTTAGATCTTTGGCCAATACCAAAGTCGGCAATAAATATATTTTCAGCGGCACCAAGACGGATACTGAAACCATAGACAACAACTATATCTTTCAGGGCAATGAAGAAGCTGTCTTATATGATATTGGAAATAACGTCCAGATTAATGTCATGGTCAATGGCAAAGAACTTTTTATAGATTCCAAAATATTTGATAATTTGGATGAGTTAAAGACTCATCTGCTAAACGGGGATGCAGGGCAAATCTCCGCAGCGGCAGAAGCTTTAAGTGAAAATGTTGCCCATGTAACAGCCATACGGGCAAATTTGGGAGCCAGAACCAATAGACTGGAGGCTGTCCAATCCCAATTGGAATCAATGGCCTTAAATCTCAAGAAAAATCTATCTTCGATCGAAGATGCCGACATGGCTAAAACGATTACGGATTTTACCAATCAGCAAAATCTTTATCAAGCCGCTTTGGCCGTTGGAGCTCGCATAATTCAGCCCTCTTTGGTTGATTTTATGAAATAGGCGGAGTTTGTTATGAAAATTGATCTACAAATTCATCAACAATTCGGACGTATCGGTATTGAAACAGTTCCTTATAAATTTAACCTCAGGATCCGACCTGCTGATCTTGAGGTTAAAACATATCCTGCTCATATTGAATTAAAACCGGCCAAAATAGATTTGCGCATCGATTATACCCCATTTTTGGAATCAATGGGTTTTCGGGGAATTCAAGCCCAAGCTTCGGCTTTTAAACATGAAGCTCAACAGACTGTGCAAGAAGGCATTGCCAGAGTAGCCC
>JAAYII010000189.1 GCA_012523535.1 Peptococcaceae bacterium | reverse complement strand
GATCGCGAAAGATAATATAAGAAGTATTGATGTTCTTGGAAGATACGGAGGAGATGAATTCTTAATTATTTTGCCCGGAACTACGGTTGAGGAAGCTTTGCGAGTAGCTGAGAGGTTTCGTCAACAGGCCAAGGCCCAGTCCGGTTCGACGGTATCCATTGGCATCGCTTCCTATCCTGCAGACGGCAAAACTGTTCAGGAACTGATCAATGTTGCCGACAAAGGTATGTATCAAGCCAAAAATAAAGGGAAAAATGCTGTAACCCATTATAAACCCAAGATAAAAGTTACTTAAGATAAAAGTTGCTTGGATAAGAACACCCCTCCGGCTGAAGCCGGAGGGGTGTTCTTATATCGAGATTACTCTCAAGATTCCTCCATTATTTCTCCCATGCGGGATACGTCATAACCGCCTAATCCTTCAACCTCTTGGCGATAGGCGGGAGAACGTATTATCTCCAGTAGGGCCTTAAACTGAGGTTTGGCTAGATCTTCTCGCCGTATAACCAAATCATATCTTTCTTTCTGCAAAGGTATGAAATCAAGGTTTGGGACCTGTTGGGCGGCTTTTTCGATTCCAAGTCCCACATCTGCTTCCTGTCTGGCAACTTTGCTGGCTACGGCAAAATGACTGTTTTCTTCATCATAGTATCCGTTGATTAAATGATGAGGGATACTTTCCAATTGCAGTTTTTCATCCAACAAGACCCTGGCTCCGGAGCCATGTTCCCGATTAACAAAACGCACATCCGGTCTGACCAGGTCTTTCCATGTAGTTATATTTTTAGGATTCCCCTTTAGGACGTAAAAACCTTCCCAGCGGTAGACTAAATTAACAATAATCGTCCGGTGACCGGGCATGAGACGCCGGACATAGGGAATATTATATTCGTCTGTGTCGCTGTCCCAAAGATGAGCAGCTACTGCGTTGGCCTGCCCTTTGTATAAGGCTATAAGGCCGTCAATACTACCTATATAACGACGCAAGAAATTAACATTAGGAAATTGTTTGCCAAGGTGACTGGTCAAAATATCCAATATAATATCCTGGCCGCAAATAACAATGCTGTCTTGACCCGGAAGATCCGCGGGGTGAGTTACGGTTAAAGAAGACCCCGTTAATGAAGGAGCAGGAGCAGTTTCCGCAAAGGGTTCAGATGTTGTTTCAGCAGATGCTTGAGCAGGGATAAGGGATTTTTTGTTCCGCTGTTTATAGGCTTCTATGTCTTTCTCTTCCACTCTTACTTTGCGGCCAACCCTGTAAGCGGCAAGCTCACCTCTTTTAATCAACTCATAAACGGTATATTTGGATATTTTCAAGATTTGGGCCACTTCTTCAGGGGTATAGGTAGCGTTATTGGACAAGTTTTTTCACCTTCAAATCCATAATCATCCTAATTATCAATTATAACATAGCCTAATTGGAAGCAGCAAGCGGCCAAAGTATTGGTAATTTGATTTTTGTTAGGTTTTGTGGAAAGATGTTGCACCCAATTAGAGCTTGTATTATAATAATTATGCTTGGTCATGTTGGTTAATGTTAGTTTATGTTGAAGGGAGGACGGTTAATGTTAGTTTATGTTGAAGGGAGGACGAAAGTGAAAAAGGTTGCCATATTATTTCTGGTCATTATATTGACCTTAGCCGGATGCGGTCAAACAGCTTCCGGTGACAAAGGTACGGACCGGCGAAGTTCTCAGTCTCCTTCCAAACAAATAATTGTGTCGGCGGCAGCCAGTTTAAAGGAACCTTTGGAGGATATAGAAAAACTGTATGAAGAACAGCATCAAGGCCTGGACCTTGTATTTAATTTTGCTTCTTCGGGATCCTTGCAAAAACAAATCGAACAGGGAGCCCCGGCTGATATTTTTCTCTCCGCCGGTCAATCCCAAATGGATGCCTTGGAAAAACAAGACCTTTTGGTCCAAGGCACCCGTATAGACTTTACCGGCAATGAAATCGTGCTGGTAGTGAGCAGGGACAATCAGAATATAAAAAGCTTTGAGGACCTGACCAAAGCTAATTTGATCAGTATTGGGACACCGGAAACGGTACCTGCAGGGAAATACGCCCAGGAAACATTGAAAAACATGAAACTATGGGATAGCCTGCAGGATAAGATTGTCCAGGCCAAAGATGTCAAGCAAGTCCTGGATTATGTAAAGAGCGGCAACGTGGAAGCCGGTATTGTCTACGGTTCGGATGCCAAGTCTTCGGACAAAATTAAAGTTGTGGCTGAAGCTCCGGCCGGCAGCCATAGTCCTATTGTTTATCCCGGAGCTGTTATCAATACCAGTTCCAATTTGGCCGAAGCAAAAGTTTTTTTGGACATATTATGTTCATCTGAAGCCCAGGCCATTTTGGAGAATTACGGTTTTAAAAGGGTTAACTATTGAGAGTTCAAATAGAACTAAACCATCTATAACGGAGTAAAGTTATGGGACTAGATTTCAGCCCGATTATCCTCTCGCTTAAAGTCGCCATAGCGGCGGTTATTATTGTAGTCCTAAGCGGCATCCCCTTGGCCGGCTTAATGGCCAGGCGCGATTTTCCGGGCAAAGATGCTGTGGAATCCTTGTTTACTTTGCCCTTGGTTTTACCCCCTTCTGTCGTAGGATTTATTCTCCTTTGGCTGTTTGGTAAAAACGGGCCACTTGGTCAATTTTTAGCCCAGACTTTCAACGTCAGTGTGGTATTTCATATTTCCGGGGCCGTGATTGCAGCCGCCGTAGTTTCCTTTCCGCTTATGTACCAATCCGTTAAGGCTGCGATGGAGGGTGTGGATCCGACTTTGGAAAATGCTGCCCGTACTCTTGGTTCGGGAGAAATTAAGGTTTTCTTTACCATTACTTTGCCCTTATCTTGGCCGGGGATTGTTTCTGGCTTTATCCTTTCCTTTGCCCGTTCCCTGGGCGAGTTTGGGGCAACTTTGATGGTGGCTGGTAATATTCCGGGGAAAACCCAGACCATGCCGATTGCTATTTATATGGCCAGTGAAAGCGGTGATGACAGGACCGCTATGATGTTGGTTTTAATTATGACCGTCTTTAGTTTTTTGGTAGTATTTTGGCTTAACCGCTGGTCCAAGCGCCAGAAAAAAAGCACTGCCCAGGATATAGGGAGGGAATAAGCTTTGCTTCAGGCCGATTTCAAACTTAAATTGCGGCATTTCGAGTTGCAAGCCAAACTTCAAGTGGCTGAGGAGATTTTAGTTCTAGTTGGCCCATCAGGTGCCGGCAAGACAACTATTTTAAAATGTTTGGCAGGGCTGTTGACTCCCTCCGTGGGCACTATCCTGATTAACGGGCGCACGGTTTATTCATCGGCCGACAAAATAAATCTTCCGGCCCGCAAGCGCAGAGTAGGTTATGTTTTTCAGGAGTATGCCCTTTTCCCCCATATGACCGTAGAAAAAAATGTTCTCTATGGCCTGGGCAACAAAAAAAAGCGGAACTATTCGTTCCAAGTGGATGAGATGCTGGAAATGCTGGGTATCCTGCATCTAAAGAATCGATTTCCCGCCCATATTTCCGGCGGGGAAAAGCAGCGGGTGGCTTTAGCCAGGGCGCTTATGGCCGAACCGGAAATAATGCTTTTGGATGAGCCTTTGTCCGCTTTGGACCCGGAAATTAGAAGCGAATTGCAGCAAGAGCTGAAAAAAATACAAAAACAATGGAAAATACCTTTTGTGCTTGTTACCCATGATCCCAGGGAAGCGGAAATCCTGGGCGACCAAATTATTAAAATCGACCGTGGCCGGCTTACAGCTCTCAAAGAGTCTTCCCAGCCGGAAAAACAAGTACAGCCTTCCTTAGCCTGAAGGTAAAATTAAGAAACCGACTATTCTTCTATTAGGACAACCTGGGAAAGATCAAAATCTATATGAATTTTATCGCCGATGCTCAGACTGTGGTCTGAGCTTATGTTTAATTTCAACTGCTGGCCTGAACCTTCGGCAATAATCTCCGTTTGATCTCCCAGGTAATAAAGATCTGTTATTTGAAAGATTTGTTTAGTTTGCTCCCCTTGGGGATTTTCTGCCGGGGACAGGGCCTTCAGGGCCGGTACCCGGAAGAGGGCGGTATATTGGCCGTCCGGTTTGCTTACGGGGAAATTGATTATGTTGCTTAGAAACTGTCCGTTTTTAACTGTACCTTGAATATAATTACCGCCGCCCAGAAAATCGGCCACCGCTTTAGTCGCCGGGGCATGATAGATGTTTTTGGGAGTATCGCACTGGACAATTTTCCCGGAAAACATTATCGCAATTCTATCGGCCATCATAAAAGCTTCCTGCCGGTCATGGGTAACCAGGACTGTGGTAATGCCATACCGCCGGCGCAAATCCATAACCAATCTGCGCATATCCCGGCGCAAATTTTCGTCCAGACTGGAAAAGGGTTCGTCCAGCAAAAGAATTTTGGGCTCGGCGGCCAAGGCCCTGGCCAAAGCTACCCGTTGCAGCTGCCCGCCCGATAATTCGGTAACTTTTCTTTTTTCCAGTCCTTGGAGCTGGACACCGGCTATAAAATTGTGGACTTTTTCCAGCCTTTCCCCTTTAGGTATCCCTCTGACTTTTAGCGGGAAAGCAATATTTTCTTCTACCGTCATATTGGGAAATAAGCGTAAGTCTTGAAAAACGATTACGACACCCCGTTGATTGGGCGGCAGGTCGGTAGCGTCTTTCCCATTAAGCATTACATAACCGCTTGCAGGAGGGAGCAGCCCGGCAATAGTTTTCAGCAAGGTGCTTTTACCGCATCCTGAAGGACCAAGTAAGGCAAGCAATTCGCCCTTCTTGACTTTCAGGTTGATGGAATCGAGTATCAGTTTATTGTCAATAGCTACGGATAGATTGCCCAAGATTAATTCCAAGATCTTGTCCTCCTGATGGATAAATGTTTAGTAAATAATTAGGCGAAGTAATACCGGCTTTCGTCCCGGTAAAATTTTTTTATCGTTTTTTCAAAAATAATAAAAACCAAAAGGGTAGAGCAAACAAAAACCAGACTGTAAGCGGAGGCCAGGGTTCGATCACCGCTTTGCAAATAGGGCACCATTTTAACCGAAAAAGTCATCACAGTTCCACCGCCGATTATCAAAGTCAGAAAATATTGGCTGAAGGAAACGATATAAGCCATGCAGCCTGAGGCAATAAGACCCGGCAGGAGGGAAGGGAGGGTAATAAAGGCCATTGTCTGGCGGAAAGAAGCCCCTAGAACGGCGGCCTGTTCCTCCAATTTGCGGCCAAAAGCTTGGGTAATGTCAGTCATGATTTTAATGGCGTAGGGTAAAGAGCAGATCAGATGGGCGACAATAACCCCGGCAACGCTGTCGGATAATCCCATTTCAATAAAAATAACATTTATACCCATGGCGAAAACGGTTCCGGGAATAATAATCGGTAAAAATGTGCTTAAATCAATAACTCTTTTGCCATAAAAATCATAAAAGACCAGGGCCCGGGCAGTCATGGTCCCAATAATAACGGCTAGCAAGGCAACGACCAAGGACAGGCCTATGCTGAAAAACAAGGTTTCCATGGCTCCGGAATAGCCGCCAAAAAGCTCTTGCATGCCCCGCAAGGAAAAATTCTCCGGCAGAAGATGGGGCCAAGCCCACCTGCCGGCCAAACTCCAAACAACAATTACAACCAAGGGGGAAAGAATAGAAAAAATAAAACCGATAAGCAGGATTTTGCTTATAATCCCTAGGCGGTCAATATGCATTGTTCTTTTCATAATACTTGTCCGTTTAATAGAAAAACCCCCCTTATCTTTCAATCTTTTTTAAATTACCCTGCAATAATCTGTAATAAAAAACCACAATAATTAATGAAATAAAAAACATAATGCTGTTTAAGGCCATGGCATAAGGCCTGTGCAACAAATCGGGATGGGTGTACTCAATAAAAGCCTGGACAGGCAGCGCTTTTGGCGCCGTAGCGCCCAACAGGAAAGGAAGGTCGTAGGCACCCAGTGAAAAAGCAAAAATTATTAAAAAGGCATTTTTTACAGCCGGCATACAGAGAGGAAGGATTACATAACGGAAGCTTTGCCCGGGGGATGCCCCCAGATTTTGGGCGGCCTCTCCCAGGGTAGTGCTGATATTGGCCATGATGGAGATCACAAAAAAAACTACAAAAGGGATCTCTTTCCAAAGATAGGCTAGGATAATTCCTATCCCGTTAGGTGCAAACAGCAAAGACGGGAAACTTTCTTGAGCGGAGATAAGGCCCAGAGCATATAATAGGCGGGGCAAAAGCCCGCTTTGGGAGAAAATATTAATGATTAATAAAGCCACCACCGTATGGGGAATGACAATCGGAATTTTAGTAATTTGCATGATTTTGCCTTTGGCCAGGCCATTGCCAACCAGCAGGGCACAAACAAGGACACCGAGGATTGCAGCCAGCAGGGAAGAGACAAAAGAAATATAAAGACTAAAAGCTATGGAAGACAGAAAATCAGGACGGCTCAATACTTCCTGGTAATAGGAGAGCGTAGGTTTGTAGAGGCCTAGGGAAGGAATAATCCCTAGGCTTTGAATAATTACATTGACAATACCGCCGATAAATATAAGCGTCAACAGCATCACGGGCAGGAGTAATATATAGGGTACCGCTTTCCTCATTTACCTGGGACCTCTTCCAGCCAAATTTCTTCAATAATGGGAATCAGGTTAGCCGGGATTTCCGGGATTCTTTTGCTTAGAAGCTCCTCCTGGGGAATTGTTCCTTGTCCGATATTCACGGCGTCAAAACGCTTCTTTTGGTCAACACTCAGTTTATTGTAATCGATTACCGGTAAGGTTTTCAGATTTTCATACTGGGAAAGTTGAATTTCCGCAGACAATATTTCATTAATAACCACCAATGCCCCGGCCTTATTGGGACTGTTTAGCGCAATGGCAATATAGTTGGTGTTGCCGACGGTTCCCTTGTCAAACTGGAAGGCTCTGGCTGTGTCCGGGTAGATACCCTTGGCAATGTTGTTGGCCACTTCGTATGGTTCATAGCTCATGGTCATAATCAATTCCTTATCGGCAAACATATTGTCGACCTGGGCTTTGGTCGCCGGAAAAGTCTTGCCTTGGTTCCAAAGATAAGGATTGAGTTCTTTTAAATAATCAATGGCAGGTTGAATAATT
>JAAYII010000188.1 GCA_012523535.1 Peptococcaceae bacterium | reverse complement strand
GTGCAAGGCATGATGGATACAACCACAATATCTTCTTTTTTAATATTTTCACTGGTTGACAAGAAATTTTTGATAACGGAACCCATCATTTGCTGAGGTGACCGGCAGGAAGACAGATTGGATAAAAATTCCGGGTAATACTGTTCGGCAAAACTTACCCATCCCGGACAGCAGGAAGTAAACAAGGGAATATTTTCTCCTTTTTTCAAACGTCCCAAGAATTCTTCAGCTTCCTCAATAACCGTTAAATCCGCGGCAAAAGAAGTATCATAGACCGCATCAAAACCCATGGTTCTTAAAGCGGAGACAATCTGGGCCGTAGTCAGAGTCCCGGCTTCCATATGGAAGCTTTCTCCCAAGGCCACTCTGACAGCCGGAGCAAGCTGGACAACAACTTTCTTCTCCGGGTCATGAATTGCATCCCAAACCTGATCGATATTCGTCTTGGGGTGCAAGGCCCCGGTCGGACATACCCTGGCACATTGACCGCAATTTACACATTCCACTTTGGCCAACTCTTTGCCAAAGTAAGGAGTTACCATGGCATTGGAACCGCGATAAGCAAAATCTATGGCTCCGACGCCTTGAATTTCATTGCACATCCGAACACAATCCCCGCAAAGAATGCATTTGTTGGGATCTCGCACCAAAGACGGAGAAGAATCATCTATTTTAACTCTTTTTCGGCCATGGTTAAACCGAACATGAGTAACTCCCATTCTGCGAGCCAATTTTTGCAGCTGACAGTCTCCTCCCTTGACACAAGTCGGGCAGGCACTCTCGTGACTGGCTAAGATAAGTTCCAAAATCATTTTGCGAATTTTGCGCAATTCTTTTGTGCTGGTATTAACAACCATCCCTTCCTCAGGTTTGACCGAACATGCGGGCTGCAAGCCCCTGCCCTCAATTTCTACCAAACACAAACGACAGGCGCCGTAGATACTCATTTCCGAGTGATAGCAAAAAGTGGGCAGCTCTATATTAGCTTTGCGGATAACCTCCAGGAGATTTCTCTCATCTTCGATCGCAACCGGTATGCGATCTACAGTTAACATTTTATTTTCACTCATGTTCTACACTCCTTTGCTTAAGCCGAAATCGCCTTAAATTTGCAGGAAGCAACGCAGGCGCCGCATTTGATACATTTAACACTGTCAATAACATGAGGAGATTTCTTTTCACCTTTAATTGCTCCTACGGGGCATTTCTTAGCGCATAAACCGCAACCGATACAAGTTTCCGGATCGATAACATAATTCTTCAAGGCTGCACATCTTCCGACCGGACAGCGTTTATGGACTACATGCTCCAAATATTCATCCCGGAAATACTTGAGGGTGGAAAGAACCGGATTGGGCGCCGTTTTGCCGAGGGCGCACAATGAACCTACCTGGACCACCCCGGCCAGTTCTTCCAACAAGTCAAGGGTAGCCATCGTGGCTCTTCCTTCTACAATATCCGTTAACAAGGCCAACATCTGTTTGGTCCCCTCTCTGCACACCACACATTTGCCGCAGGATTCGTTTTGGGTAAATTGCATAAAGAAACGGGCTATTTCCACAATACAGGTTTCCTGGTTCATTACAACCAAACCGCCGGAGCCGACCATGGCTCCCACTTTTTTCAGCGAATCATAATCCAAGGGCAAATCCAGGTGGTCTTGAGTTAAACCTCCTCCTGAAGGCCCTCCTATTTGCACGGCTTTAAAATTCGTACCGCAAAGAGATCCGTCATCGGCCACCACCCCGCCGGCAATATCATTAATTATCTGGCGCAAGGTGGTCCCAAAGGGCACTTCTATTAAACCGGTATTGGCTACATTACCGGTCAGGGCAAAAGTTTTGGTTCCGGATGCCGTCTCCGTCCCGATTTTACGAAAAGCCTCGGCCCCGATATTAAGAATTGTCGGCACAGTGGCTAAAGTTTCCACGTTATTGATTACTGTAGGTTTCCCAAACAATCCTTTCTCAGCAGGGAACGGCGGCTTAGGCCTAGGCATGCCCCGCTTTCCTTCCACAGAAGCTATTAAAGCTGTCTCTTCGCCGCAGACAAAAGCGCCGGCTCCTTCCATAACCTTGACAGTAAAACTTTTTTCCGTACCAAAGATATTGGTCCCTAAAACGCCTGCTGCCGTGGCATCTTCCACAGCCCGGCGTATTCTTTTTACCGCTAGCGGATATTCAGTGCGCACATAAATATATCCTTCATCCGCTCCTATGGCTTGGGCCGCAATAATCATACCTTCCAAAACACTGTGGGGGTTGCCTTCCATCAAACTGCGATCCATAAAGGCGCCGGGGTCTCCTTCGTCACCATTGCAAATAATATACTTTTTATCCGCTTGTTGAAGCCGGGTAATATCCCATTTTTTACCGGTGGGAAATCCGGCTCCGCCCCGGCCTTTTAAGCCCGAATCCAATATTATTTTGCATATTTCCTCGGCTGCAAGTTCTGTGCAAGCCTTTTTGGCCGCAGCATAGCCACCGCCTGCAATGTATTCGTTAATATCCTCAGGGTCAATAAGACCGCAATTTTTAAGAATAAAGCGGTTTTGCCTCTTGTAAAAAGGAATATCGTCCACTGTCCGGCAGTGGGAACCGTCTACCGGGTTTTTGTATAGCAATCTTTCCACAACTTCGTCTCCAATAACCGATTTGGCAACTATCTCCGGTACATCTTCGACTTTGACCATACAATACATAATTTTGGCCGGCAAAACAGTGACCAGAGGACCCATTTGGCAAAATCCCTGGCAACCGCTGCCGGAGACATGAATACCCTTCTCCTCGGACTGCAGCTTGACTATGGCCTTCAGCCCATTTTTCTCAATTTCCTCCAAGAATTTGTTGTAAACATTTAATGAGCCGTTGGCAATACAACCCGTACCCGCACAAACGATAATCCTTTTGGTAATATGCTTGCTGTTTTGCTCATAAATACGTTTTCTCTCTTCAATGCTGTTCATTATTGTCACCTCCGTTGGCCTCCTTTTCCTGAATTCGCTTGACATATTCCACTGCTTTTTCCGGGGTCAACTGCCCATAGACTTTTTCATTTATGACCATCGCCGGGGCCAAACCGCAGGTTCCCAAACAAGCCACCATTTCAATGGTAAAAAGCATATCTTTAGTTGTCCGTTGATCAGCGGAAAGTCCCAAATGTTTTTCCAAAGCTTGAACAATCTCAGTGGATTTTTTGACATGACAAGCGGTTCCGTCACAAATTTTAATTATATATTTGCCTTTAGGCTGAAGTGTAAAATGGGAGTAAAATGAAGCGACGCCAAATACTCTGGAAGCGGGAATGCCAAGAGAGGAAGCTACATAAGACATGACATCTTCCGGTAAATAGTTGTATTCTTCTTGTACCTTCTGTAAGATGGAAATCAGGTCATGAGGATTGTAATTTTTTTCACATAAAATGGCATCCACTTTTTCATAAGTAATATTTTCCATAAACTTGCTCCTTTCCATAAATATTCATTTGAGCTTACAACATTTTTACTCTTGCTTTGCTTTTAATAGTTCTTGGGAAAGAACCGATAATGATGCCGCCACATTTTCATTTTGAATAACAATGCCTTCCGGAACACTCAATAGTACGGGGGCAAAGTTCCAGATGGCTTTTATCCCCGATTCGATCATGAGATTGCAAATGTTCACAGCCTGGGAGGCAGGCACCGTGATAATACCGATTTGAATATTCATCCTTCGGGCTAAATCGGAGAACTTGGCAATATCCAAGATCTTTTTCCCTCGGTATTCCATACCTATTTTGGCCGGATCGTTGTCAAATGCCGCTACAATATTCAAACCGTAATCGGCAAACCCTTCATAACCGAGAAGAGCCAATCCCAAGTTTCCGGCCCCGACCAACAGAGCATCTTTAGTATTTTTGTACCCCAAACATTCCTCGATGGAAGAAATTACCGCCCCTGTATGATAGCCAATTTTAGGCTTTCCCACCGCTCCGGTGACTTGCAAGTCCTTCCGCACCTGGATTGGAGTGAGTCCCATACCTTCGGCAATACTTGTACAGGAGATAAATTCCCTGCCCAAAGCCATTTCTCTCTTTAAATACTGGTAATAAAGGGGCAGTCTGCGCAATGTGGGTTTTGGTATCTTGATAATGTTTGCAACATTATCTTTGGAAGAGAAATTGTCCACTTTTATACCTTCTTCCCGCCTTAATTTCGATACAATATTATCGATATATTTTTATCGATATATCTTTATAGATATAATATTATCGATAATTATAATTGTCAATATACATTTCCGCTTCCTTACTATTGGTAACAAATGTTACCGCCTGGCAAAATCGTCTTTTTTATAATACAGGTAAAGATGTGCTGAAAAGTTTTATTGGCAAATAAAAAAATATTTAAAGGAGGCAAAGATTTATGTTCTGTTATCAGTGTCAAGAAACAGCCGGGGGCAATGGATGCACAAAATCCGGCGTATGCGGCAAAAGGCCCGAAGTATCCGACTTGCAGGACTTACTTATCTATGTGGTTAAAGGAATTGCTTACTATATGGATCAGGCCCACAAAAAAAATCTAAAGGACAATAAATCCGAAGTTTTTGCAATGGCTGATGATTATATGGTGAAAAGTCTTTTTGTCACCCTTACCAATGTAAATTTTGATCAGCAAGCAATTACGGACCAAATTAAAGCGGGTTTGCAGTTAAAGGAAACTCTGCGCAAGGAATTAACCAAGGCTGGGCTGGACATTGATAATGCTCCTGACGCCGCCACTTGGATGCCGAAAGACGACGGAGAATTGACAAGCAAGGCCCCGCTGGTTGGGATTTTAAGCACTGAGAATGAAGACATCCGCTCCCTGCGGTCAATGATTATCTACGGTCTCAAAGGAATGGCTGCCTATTATTATCATGCCAAGGTTTTGGGATTTACCGATGAAGAAATAACACAATTTATGTATAAAGCTCTTGCCGCAACATTGGATGATTCTTTGACGGTTGAAAATCTCGTGGCTTTAGTGATGGAAACCGGCAAATACGGGGTAGCCACTCTGGCTTTGCTGGATAAGGCCAACACTACATGCTATGGTTCACCGGAGTTAAGCACAGTTAAAACCGGAGCCGGTAAAAATCCGGGCATACTTGTCAGCGGCCACGACCTTAAAGACCTGGAAGAACTATTGATTCAAACCGAAGGGTTGGGTATCGATATCTATACCCATGGTGAGATGCTGCCGGCCCATTATTATCCGGCTTTCAAAAAGTATCCTCATCTGGTGGGTAACTATGGCAATGCCTGGTGGAAACAGACTGAAGAATTCGAAAAATTTAACGGGCCGATTTTAATAACAACCAATTGTCTTGTACCGCCAAAAGATTCATATAAAGACAGGCTTTTCACCACCAACATCGTTGGCTTTGAAGGTATAAAGCATATTGCGGACAGAAAAAGCAATGGCCAAAAAGACTTTAGTCCTATTATTGAAATGGCCAAGAAATGCCCTCCTCCCACAGAATTGGAAAACGGAACCATAGTCGGCGGTTTTGCTCACACCCAAGTATTGGCTCTGGCCGATAAAGTGGTGGAAGCTGTAAAATCCGGAGCAATCAAAAAGTTTGTTGTTATGGCCGGATGCGACGGCCGGATGAAGAGCAGAGCATATTATACCGATTTTGCCGCCGGGCTGCCTAAAGATACCGTAATCCTCACTGCCGGCTGTGCCAAATATCGTTACAATAAATTGGATCTCGGTGACATCGGAGGCATTCCCAGGGTCCTGGATGCCGGCCAGTGCAACGATTCTTACAGCTTGGCCCTTATCGCCCTTAAACTGAAAGAAGTTTTCGGTTTAGAAGATATTAACGATTTGCCAATTGTTTATAATATTGCCTGGTATGAACAAAAGGCCGTTCTTGTACTCTTGTCTCTGCTTCACCTGGGAGTCAAGAACATCCATCTCGGACCCACTCTTCCCGGTTTCCTCTCCCCGAATGTAGCCAAGCTTTTGGTGGAGACTTTCGGTATAGGCGGTATCACGACAGCCTAGGATGATCTAATTACAATGCTGGCCTAATTCAATGCCGGGCTAAGCCTTGGAAACCCATATATTTTCAGACCAAAATCAAAAGAAAAAACGCTTCCCCTCACGATAAAGACAGTGGAGGGAAGCGTTTTTTCCTAATTAATCCAAATATTAGGCTTGTTTTTTCTAATTAATAATCTAAAATTAATTTATATTAAGAAAATGCAAAGGAGCGAATGTTGATGGACGAAGTTTTTAAATATCTAAAGGAATGCGGCACATTTTATCTTGCTACCTGTGAAGGAGATCAGCCCAGGGTGCGTCCTTTCGGGGCTATAGATCTCTATGAGGGTAAAATTTATATTCAGACCGGGAAAACG
>JAAYII010000187.1 GCA_012523535.1 Peptococcaceae bacterium | reverse complement strand
GGATCGATATCCACACCCCAGATTTTTTTCGGGTTGAGCTTTTTTAAAGCCATAGCCAACGACCCGCCAATCAAGCCCAAACCGATTACTGCAATCTCCATATTCCGAAAAGGGGCTTCCTCGCTGGGAAAAGCGATTTCTTCCAATGCTATATCCTCCTTAGATGTTTTTGTGCTCGATCTTGGCCAGTTCTTTTAAGGAATCCATCAAGGAAGCAAATCTTTCGGGTTTCAGCGATTGCTGGCCGTCGCATTTGGCATTGACCGGATCGTTGTGCACTTCAATCATAATCCCGTCGGCCCCTACCACCAAAGCGGCTTTGGCCAGCGGTTCCACCAGCCACCAAATCCCTCCGGCATGGCTGGGATCGACGATCACCGGCAAATGGCTTAATTTTTTGATAACCGGTATAGCACTCAAATCAAGGGTATTGCGGGTATATTTCTCAAAAGTCCTGATTCCTCTCTCGCACAGAATAACCTGGTTGTTTCCTTGGGCCAGGATATATTCGGCCGCCAGCAGCAGCTCTTCGATAGTGGAAGACAAACCCCTTTTCAAAATGACAGGCTTATTGGTCTTGCCCACTGCCTTGAGCAGTTCATAGTTCTGCATGTTGCGGGCCCCGATCTGGATGATGTCCACATCTTCAATAAAACGAGGAAGATGTTCCACGGACATCAACTCCGACACCACAGGCAGACCAGTTTTCTGCCGCGCCAATTTCAACAGTTCAAGGCCGTCTTCTCTTAAACCCTGGAAGCTGTAAGGAGAAGTCCGGGGTTTAAAAGCTCCTCCCCGGAGGAAGCCCGCTCCGGCCGCCTTTACGGCTTCCGCCACGCAGGCAATCTGTTCTTCGCTTTCCACCGAACAGGGCCCGGCAATTACGGCAAAATTGCCTCCCCCTATTTTCCTGCCCGCTACCTCGACAATTGTATCCTCGGGATGAAACAGCCTGTTGGCAATTTTATAAGGTTCTTGGACATGGATTACTTTTTCCACTCCTTCATTGGCCAACAGCCGGTCCGGATCAACAAGATTGGTATTGCCGATAAGACCAAAGATATGATAATTAAGGCCTTTTATATCGCGGACCTCACAGCCTAATTGGGAAAGGCGGACCCGTATTTTTTCGATTTCTTCTTGCTTGGTCTTGGGTTTCATTACGATTATCATTTGATTTTTCCTCCTTATCAAATCCATTATCATATCCATTAAAAAAGGCTCATTATTTCTAATGAGCCTTAGATACCTTTAGTATATTGCTATTTTTTGGGGAGTCAGCAGGATACTGCCTCCACCGGTTTTATTATAGGTTTGATTCTTCGTTCTCTTCGGTACTCATTAGATAAGAGAGCGCGTATTTTTTTGTGGAACAAGCAAAAATAGAAAAAGCAAAAATAGCCGGTGCTAAAGTAAAAGTAAAAATAGCACTGGCTCAAGCTTCTAAAGCTAAAGCTATTCAGCTGTTCCATCCATCTCTTATCCAACAGTGTAACCATCCTTAGCCTTTTCCTTTCAGAAATTTTTATTATTATACTCACAGATGGGCATAAATGTCAATATTTAACCGCCTGGCGGGCTTGAAAAAAATATACGTATTTTTCTTTGACTTTTTTCCCGGTAAGGGTTTCCAAAGCCAAAGTATAATAACGGATTTGTTTTTCGTATTTCTCTTTGAGGCTCTCCAGGCCGGACGGCGGGATATAATCGGTCTTGTAGTCCAGCAAAACCAGCCCCTCTTCCTCTTCAAAATAACAGTCGATTATACCCTGGAGGATAATCTTTTCCTCCCGGTAGCTGTCCTCATCCAACTCCCTGAATATTTCAGAACAGGGCAACTCCAAGTTAAACGGAACCTCCCGCTCAATTCGGCCTGAGGCCAGCATCCTGCGGCCCAAATCGGATTGCAGGAAAGCGCGGATCAGATCCAAATTGATATTGGCGGCCTGCTCTTTGGTCAACAATTCTTTGGCTGTCATCTCGGCCAATTGCTGTTCAAAGTTATTTTTAAACAGATCCAGATGTTGCATGGCAAAATGCATAAGGGTTCCTTTTTCGGCCGCGGAAAATTCCTTCTTGCCCTCCAAAAACAGAGGCCTTTTCATTGTGTAGTTTTGTAAAGACCAGCCCGCTTCATAAGGATCGGCGGCCCAAGCGTCGTCTTTATCCAACTGCCTTTTCAGTTCGGTTACGGACAGTTTTGCCGGAATGGAAGAAATCCGCGCATAAGGATATTCCCAGTCCAGCCTGCGGCTGATCTCTTCTCTTAACCGAGATATTTCAGGTTTTTCCTCTTCCTCAGACTTTATTCCTTCCCCGGCTTGGCCTTCCTCTTGAACGCTTAAGCTTTCCGCTTCCCACCAGCCGCTTTCCGCAGGCTGTTCAAGGACCGGTGCGGATTCCATGGCCACCGTTTTTTTGTCCCAAAGCCGGCAGAATTTCTCCCAATCGGGATGGGCGAGCAAGACAGGGCCCAGCCAGTCCAAATAACATTGGGCGTTCTGTACATCAAAGGGCAAAAGCCGCCGGTCCTGACCGCGAGCGTTTAATTCCTGCCATTTTTGTTTTGCTTTGGCCGTATCCCTTGTGGATCCAATCATTATCAGTTTTTCTCTGGCCCGGGTCAAGGCGACATAGAGGATTCTCATTTCCTCGGACAAGGTTTCGATTTTAATTTTTTCCCTAACCGCCAGCTTGGCCTGGGAGGGATAAGCAATTCTCAGCTTGCTGTCAACTATGTCCGGGCCCAAACCTAAACCCTGGTGGTACAGAATATTTTTGTTCAAGTCTTGCCAATTAAACTTTTTGCCGCAACCGGCCAAAATTACCACCGGGAACTCCAAGCCTTTGCTTTTATGAATGCTCATAAGCCGGACCACGTTTTCATTCTCGCCGAGAATTTTGGCGCTCCCCATATCTCCCTGGCTGCTTTGGAGCTTGTCAATAAAGTTTATAAAACGAAACAGCCCTTTAAAACTAGTTTCTTCATATTTTCTGGCCCGTTCAAACAGAATGCGCAAATTGGCCTGGCGTTGCGCGCCTCCGGGCAAGGCCGCCACATGGGCATAAAAGCCGGTTTCAGTGTAAATCTGCCATAGGAGTTGATCGGTAGATAAGTAAAGGGCTTCCTCCCGCCACTTGGCAAGTTTTTGCAAAAAGGAAATGGCCTTCGGGTTGTCGGATTCCTTTAAAGCCTCATAGAAATAACCATGGCGTTTCAAAAGGCGCAATTCGGCCAGTTCTTCCACACTAAAGGAAAACAAGGGGGAACGAAGAACGGCCAGCAAAGGGATATCCTGCAAAGGGTTGTCAATGACCTGCAGCAGAGATAAAATGACCTGGACTTCAGCAGTCTTAAAAAAACCGGTACCGGTGTCGGCAAATACGGGAATGCCTTGGCGGGTAAATTCCTCGGCAAAAACATCGGCCCAATTCTTGGTGGTGCGCAGCAGAATTACAATATCCTTGTATTCTATAGGCCGGTATTTATTTTGTTTATTATCGAAAACCGCAAACTTCCTGCCCTGTTCATCGCCCCGGAGCAGTTCCCGGACCCGGAGGGCCGCCAGGCGGGCTTCCAACTGGATATTGTCCAGTATTTCTTCTTCCGCCATGCTTCCGGGCTCCTCTTCCGGGTCGGCAGGCAACTCATCTTTTGTCTCCAGCAGATGAAATTCTATCCCGCCCCCGGCGTAGAACTTTTCATTGTCAACTGCGGGATAATCGGCACCGGGATTAAGAAACTCTTCCATAGTGTACTCAATTTCGCCCACCCGGGCAGACATGAGGTGTTCAAAAATAAAGTTGACAATGTCGATTATTTCCTGGCGGCTGCGGAAATTTTTAGACAACAGGATTTTTCGTGCCTTGCTTGCCTCATCCGGGGAGTAAGTGGCATACTTTTCCAAAAAAAGTTCCGGACGGGCTTGCCTGAAGCGGTAAATGCTTTGCTTGACATCCCCCACCATAAAAACATTGGGCTCGCCCAGGTCCTCCCTGGAGATCATGTTGATGATTATTTCCTGGGTCAAATTGCTGTCCTGGTACTCATCCACCAGGATTTGAGCGAAACGCTGCTTATAATTATGGGCTATTCTGGAAGGAATGAAATCTTTTTGCCCTTCACCCATATCCCCCTGCTCGGTCAAAATCTGCAGGCAATAGTGCTCCAGATCATTAAAATCCAGCAAAGATTTGTCTTTTTTCTTCCGGGCATATCTTCGGCCGAATTCTATAACCAGCCCGGTTAAACAGTTCATAAGGGGATGCAGGGATCTCAGATCTCTGATAATCTCGTCGGAAGGAGAAAGCAATATGTTATCTTTAATTTTGTTGAAGCTTTGTTTTACTTCATCCCGGATTTTTTTTACTCTTTCCTGAACAAGCTTATCGCAGTCTTTCCCTGCCGAAGGCAGTTTGGCAAATTGGAAATTGTGAATTAATCTATAGAGTTGATCCCAAGAGGGAAGTCGGTCCCAAGAGGGAATAGCGGTGTAAAAAGAAGGGCGGCTACAGGAGGAGGTGCGGGTACAAGAGGAATTTGCGGCGGAAGTAAAAAGCCGGTTCAAGCTTTGTATAAATTCATATTCCTCTTGGAACAGGGGCAAATATTTGTCCAAGCCCGCCGAGGCCTTGAGCAGCCGTACCGCCTCTTTCATTTTGCTCTCCATATCTTGAAGTTCCAGCTCCACAGTCTCCAGCAGCACTTCTCCCCACAAAGTCTCGCCGAAATCAATCCCTTCCGGCACAAGGAAATTTTCCGCCATTTCTTCTAGCCAAGCTTCAGGTCTCGGATTGCTCTGGGCGAAATTGTAGAGATTCAAAACCATGTCCTGCAAGCGTTGATCATCACGGTTGCCGGCATAGCATTCCAAAAGGTTAAAGAATTCCTGGTCCGGATCGTCCCGGGCATAGAGCTCTTCAAACAGCTCGGCGAGCACTTCGCTTTTAAGCAATTCCGCTTCTGTTTGGTCACTGATTCTAAAACCTGGGTCCAGATCGATGCTTTGAAAGTTGCTGCGGATAACATCCACACAAAAGGAATGAATGGTGGTAATATGGGCTTTATTTAACAAGGTTAGCTGTCTCCGGATATTGCGGTTATCAGGGTTGCTTTCCAACTGCCGGGCAATGGCCTGGGCAATCCTCTCCCTCATCTCGGCCGCCGCCGCGTTGGTAAAAGTCATAACCAGCAGCCTGTCCAAATCGACCGGATTCTCGGGCTCGGTTATTATGCGGATAATTCTTTCCACCAGCACGGCCGTTTTTCCCGCCCCGGCAGCGGCGGCGACCAAAAGGTTGCAGTTCCGGGACTCGATTGCCGCCAGTTGCTCTTTGGTCCATTTAGTTGTTGTCAACTTTATCCCCACCCTTCTTGCCGTTCAATAAATGCCAGATCTCTTCTTCCTTGGGTTCAAGCAACTGCCTGTAACTGTTCTCTGCCAGGCGGGAATCGAATTGGCAGATGGCAGCAAAATTGCAATATTGGCAAGCGGTATATTTTTTCTTCTTGACCGGGCGAATCGGGACCCGGCCGAAGCTGATTTCCGTGCATAATTGCTTAAGCAAGCTGCCCACATGCTGCTGCAAGCGGGCAAACTGTTCCAAAGTAGCCACGGAGGATTTTCCCAATACATCCCCGTTATTAATCCTGGCCGGGATAATCAGCGAGGAGCCTTTAATCTCTTTGTCCATGGCTTTAATCAACTTGACATCGGCCAGTAACAAGCCTTTCATTTTAAGTTGCTTCATAATGGCCTCTTCTATCTGCTGTTCGCTGCTTTGGGGAGAAGCCTTGACTAACGGGTCATCAAGACGGAAGTAAAGAATTCCCCCGGGCAGAACCGGCCGGCCTACGCCGGGCAAGCAATTGTCCTTTAAGGCTCCCAAATAAGTAATTAACTGGATTTGCAGCCCGTAATAAACATCGGCCAGCTGAAAATCCTTGCTCCCCGACTTGTAATCGATAATTCTCAGATAAGTGCCTTCTTCCGTTTTCCAGGCATCAACCCGGTCAATGCGGCCGCTTAAGGTGACCTTTTGCCCCGATTCCAGTTCCACAATTATGGGCGGCAAGCTTTCCCCTTCGCCAAAAGCTATTTCATAGCCTACCGGTTCAAAACTGCTGCGGCGGATATGTTCAACAATCAGCCATACGGCGCGCGTCACCACCCTTTTTAGCCTGATGGTGAGGGCCGTCATCCTGGGGGAGGAAGCTATTCCTTTACCCTTCATGCCGGAGAGCATTTTATCTATGATTTCCGCAATTTTTTGCTCGCACCAGTCCTTTTCCAAGCTTCTCCAGGAAATATTGCCGGCAACAACCTCCCGGGAAAATACTTCCAAGACATTGTGCATAAATGTTCCGATATCAGGCGGGGTCAGGCGGAATACTTTCCGTTCTTTTGCTTTTAACCCGTATTGAAGGTAAAAAGCAAAAGGACAGGAAGCATACTTTTCCAGCCTGGACACGCTGGTCTTAATGGGGTTCCCGTACAGGGCG
>JAAYII010000186.1 GCA_012523535.1 Peptococcaceae bacterium | reverse complement strand
GTTTAATTCCGCTTCCACCGCTTTGCGGATTTCCTCCGGCGATGCTTTGTTTTCACTAAGTTCGCGGATGGCCGGACCTGCAATATTACTGGTCATAATAACCACGGTATTTCTAAAGTTAACCACCCTGCCGTGGCCGTCAGTAAGCCTTCCATCATCTAGTAACTGTAGCAGTATATTAAAAACTTCTTTATGGGCTTTTTCAATTTCGTCCAACAGGATAATGGAGTAAGGCTTTCTCCTTACTGCCTCCGTAAGTTGTCCTCCTTCTTCGTAACCCACATATCCGGGGGGAGCTCCAATTAGACGAGCAACGGAATGCTTTTCCATATATTCCGACATATCTATGCGAATTAAAGCCTGCTCATTGTCAAATAAGAATTCCGCTAAGGCTTTAGCCAACTCCGTTTTACCTACTCCGGTCGGCCCCAGGAACAGGAAAGAACCCAGCGGGCGATTGGGATCCTGCAGTCCCGTTCGGGCCCGGCGTATTGCATCGGCTACAGCTTTAACAGCTTTTGTTTGGCCGACAACACGGCGTGCGATGTTGGTTTCCATGGAAACAAGTTTTTGGGACTCACTCTCCAGAAGTTTGGTGACGGGAATTCCAGTCCATTTGGCTACGATTTCCGCAATATCATTTTCCGTGACTTCCTGCCTGAGCAAGGTGTTGCTTCTTTCATTAATGAGTTTTTCAATACTTGACAATTCTTTTTCCAATTGCGGCAGTACACCGTATTGAAGTTCAGCTGCCATGTTATAGTCCAGTTTTTGTTGGGCTTCTTCAATCTGCAGGCGTGTGCGGTCTATATCCTCTTTGAGTTTTTGGATTCTGTTCAGTTTTTCCCTTTCCTCCGATAGCTGAGCTTCAAGTTTGCTTCTTTCTTCTTTCAAGTTAGCAAGTTCTTTTTCTAAATGGGCCAGCCTTTCCTGGCTTTGCTTATCCTTCTCTTTCTTTAAAGCCTCCCTTTCAATTTCCAACTGAATAATTTTTCTTTTAATTTGGTCCAGTTCCTGAGGTTCACTGGTCACTTCCATTCTTAATTTGGCTGCGGCCTCATCAATGAGGTCAATTGCTTTATCCGGTAAGAATCTGTCACTGATATAGCGGTCGGAAAGAACACTGGCCGCTATTAGAGCGCTGTCCTTGATTCTAACTCCGTGGTGGGTTTCATATCTTTCTTTAAGTCCCCGTAAGATAGAGATGGTGTCTTCTACACTTGGAGGAGTCACTAAAACGGTCTGAAATCTGCGCTCTAATGCTGCGTCTTTTTCAATATGCTTACGGTATTCGTCAATGGTCGTAGCTCCTACCATGCGGAGTTCTCCTCTGGCCAGCATTGGTTTCAACATATTGCCGGCATCCATAGCACCCTCGGCTGCCCCGGCACCCACAACAGTATGAAGCTCATCCACAAAGAGAATAATATTCCCTCGGTCCTGAACCTCTTTCAATACTGCTTTCAGGCGTTCTTCGAATTCTCCTCTATACTTGGCTCCGGCAATAAGCGCACCCAAATCCAGGGAAATCACTTCCTTGTTCTTAAGTGCTTCAGGGACATCACCACGGACAATCCGTCCAGCAAGTCCTTCAACTATTGCCGTTTTGCCCACTCCCGGCTCTCCGATCAGAACGGGATTATTTTTAGTCCGGCGCGAAAGTATTTGAATCACCCTTCTTATTTCCTCATCTCGACCGATTACCGGGTCAAGTTTTCCTCTTTTGGCTAAAGTCACGAGATTTCTGCCGTATTGTTCCAAAGCATTATAGGTATTTTCGGGGTTTTGATTGGTAACACGCTGAGAACCCCTAATCTCTTTAAGGACTTGAAGCAAAACATCTCTATTAATGCCGGCCTCCATCAATATCCTGCCGGCATCACCTTGGGCTGTTTCCAGAATGGCCAACAAGAGATGCTCAGTGCTGACATAGTCATCTCCAAAGGGCTCCATTTGGTCATGGGCATTAAGCAATACCGTTCTCATTCGTTGGGAATAAGTCAACTGGGCGGCTGCCCCGGTTATGCGCGGAAATTTATTTATACTGGCCGTAATCTTAGCTATTAAATTTCCTCTATGGATATTCAACTTATTCAGGATTTGCGGAACAACCCCCTCCTCCTGTTCACATAAAGCCAATAACAAATGTTCAGGTTCAACCTGGCTGTTATGGTTTCTCTCTGCCTTATTTTGGGCAGCAATAATTGCTTCTTGTGATTTTTGAGTAAAACGATTAGTATCAAAAGCCATCATTTATTCCCCCTTATAAAAATCATCAAAATATAAAGTTTTTATTTCTTTTTTTGCTTCCAGTTAAATAATTCTTCCAAAACACTGATTTCTTTTTCCGTCAGGTCAGCAGGCAATATAATTGATATCTTGGCATACAAGTCTCCAAACACACCTGCTTGATTTAATACCGGCATTCCTTTGCCCTTAAGCCTGAAACTTTTGCCGGCCTGAGTTCGTGGCGGAATTTTAAGAATAATGTCCCCAGCCAGAGTATTGACTCTAGCCTCTCCTCCCAAGACCGCGGTATAGAAATCAATCATCACGTCGACATATAGGTCGTTTCCTTCCCTTTTATATTTATCATGCGGTAAAATTTTCACGGTTAAAAGCAAATCACCATTTGGTCCGCCCCTGGACCCTTTGCCTCCTTGCCCGGCAAGTCTTATTTTATTGCCGTCTTGAATACCTTTAGGTATGGTAGCTTCAATCTTTTTGCCCCCGACGGAAATTAGCTTTTTAGCACCATGATAAACTTCCTCCAAGGTTACGGATATCTCACCTTCAATATCTCGGCCTGCTTTGGGTTGCCTGAATGCTTCATAATAATCCTCCACCGGCGATGTATAGGGCGAGTCAAAATCCATACCAAAAATGGTAGCAAAAAAATCAGAAAAACCGCCAAATTTTTCTCCCAGTCCGCTTACTCCACCGAATATAGATTCAAATTCCTCGGGAGTCATAGTCCGGGTATAGGTTCCAAACCCCGGATCATGTTGCCAGGCCGACCAATCAAAATTATCCCCTCTTCCTCCCCGCTTTTGCCATTGCAGATAACTGGCCCGTAGATCGTCATATTTTTTTCTTTTAACGGGATCTGATATGGCATGATAAGCCTCATTAATTTCCTTAAATTTCTCTTCTGCCTCCTTATCACCGGGATTAAGATCTGGATGGTATTTTTTTGTCAGCTTTTGATATGCTTTCTTTATATCCTTAATATCTGCATCAGGAGATACACCTAATATTCCATAGTAATCCTTAAAATCCAAATTTCATCACCTCTTTAACACTATATATAAGTGTTTCCTGTTAAAGACCATTATTTACATTCGATATGTATTATAGTCTAAAAAAAGTTAAAGGTCAATGTTGGTCAGAATATATTCTGTTCTTTTCTGACCTTAACTTTATTTGACTTTGACCTACGAATAAGCAAACTTTTTCCAATACTGCCATCAGAATAAAAAAAGGACGCCTTTTGGCGTCCTAACATTTTACAATTTTGATAATATACCCTATTGCTTTAATTATTGGTTTTTTTTCTGTACCTCTTTACCAGAATCCACCCAACCCAGATGATTGCCAGTATAATCAATACCGGCAAGGCGTAGCCGATAAACACTATTAAATAGTTTAAAGCATTCCAAATAAAGTTAATGGATTTAAGCAAGGCATTTTTGGCAGCAATGAATGTATTTTTTATTGATACCGGCTGCCAAGGGTCTTTAACCTTTAGCTCGCTTTGCAAGGGATAGATATTCATACGGATTTCCGAATAATCGACCTGGTTGTCCCAATATTTGAGTTGGCCTTTTAAACTTTCGATTTGAAGTCGAACATTATGCAGGTAATCTTCAATGCGTAGGATTTCTTCAACGGTATTGGCTTTCTTTAATATTTCCAGATACCTTTCTTCCTGAGCCTGCCAAGATTTTAGCCTGGTTTCGGTATCAAAATACTCCTTGGATACATCGCTTGTGGACAGGTGTTGATTTTCAATATGGCCAAATTGCTTAAGATTATTTTTAAAGACGTCAAATTCCTTAGCCGGAACCTTAATGGTAATATGAGCAGTGACTTGATATTGATCATTATTTATACTTGAGTCCACAACATAACCACCCACAGATTTTACACTTTGCTGGATAGTTTCCACAGTCTCAATAACATTGCTGGTTTTTATGATCACATCCATGGTATAAATCAATTTCTGTGGAACCACGCTGTTTTCTTTAGAAGCCTCGGCAGGTTGCATATTTCGTAAAATTAAGGCATCCGACCCGTCCGAAGAATATGCAATTTCCGGGGAATTGGGAGTCTCCGCTGCGGATCCAGTTCCGGCGGCATCATAAACCAGACTTTGTTCTGTTTCTCCCTTCTGAAGATTTAAGGCCACTCCCCCATCTTTGCCTGGGTTTTCCACCAACAGCAAGCCGGAAACCCCCAAATATACGGCCAAGACAAGAACAGCCGCGGCGGAAGCAATTTTTATAATTGGTTTTTTATTAACAAGGCTAAAAAAGTTTCGACGACGAGTTTTATCTTTATTCGGTTGTTCAGATTCGGGTATTATTGTAACGAGCGAATCTTCGGAAACGGAAATCTTACGCAAGGTTTTCTCCTTGATCCTGTTTTTGAGAGTTTCACTGGGACTTATACTCTTAAAAAAGTTTTCAATCCGCATTAAATCACCGTCTTCTTCCCACATGGCTGTTATTTTATCTTTTTTCATCAACATTCACCTCCAGCCATTTCGGTATTGTATATGTTCCGAAAACTCTTTTTCGCCCGGTACAATAAACTGTCAACCGCCTGTTGGGTAATTCCCAAAATGGAAGCTGTTTCCGTCGAACTGAATCCCTCTATCAGCCTTAGTTGAATAACAGCAACCTGAGGCTCGGTCAATTGAGCCAGGGTTTTGCTGACCGATAAAACCGTCGCCAGATCATCACCGAAATCCCGGGTGCCGGTTGAGTTCTCAAATTCTTCGGTTAAAGGTATTATTTCAATATTCTTTCTCCGACGATAAAAATCAGCAATATAATTTGCTGCTATCCTCAGGGCCCATGATCTTAACGAGCTTCGACCTTCAAAACCCGCAAGCGACTTCCAGATTTTAGCCATTATTTCCGCTGTCACATCTTCAATATCAGAAGCGGGGATCCTCAAACAAACATAACGATAAACGGCAGGAAAAAGCTCTTCATAAATTTGGTCGAATGATACTTGGTGGTTCACTCCCCAAGTCCCCCTTAGCAACTGGACAATAACGCATATATTTAAATCTTTTTATTTATACATTTATAAGGACGCCAAAAGTGGCGCAGTTCTGACTTTATTGATAAAAATAGTTTTATATTTTCAGTCTTTTTTCTTAAATAAAACAAGCCCTAAAAGCATGGAACCTACTACTAAAAATGCCGGATGTATAAAAGGCCATAAAAACATAATTATCAGGGCCACCGTTCCCAATACCCAGGTCGCCTTATGCGTCAGAGATTCCCTAACCATTTCTATTGCTGTCTGCAATAAAAGAATTGCCACCACCGGCCTCACTCCTTTTAGCATAGCCTCTAAAGCAGGCGAATGGGCATACTTGAGAATCAATCCTCCTAAGGCAATAACCGCCAATGTTGTCGGCATGATGGCCCCCAAAATAGCGACCGAAGCTCCCAACCAGCCTTTAACTTTAAAGCCTATCATACCTGCCAACTTGGTAACGATAGGCCCAGGCAAAGAATTTGCCACAGCCAGATAATCGGCAAATTCTTCATTGGTAAGCCACTGGTATTTTGTTACCACTTCACTTTTGAGCAAGGGAATGACAGTTGCTCCTCCACCAAAACTAAAGTTGCTAGCACGCAAAAAAGCAAGAAAAAGATCCCAAATAATTTTCACCATACTCAAACCTTTATTAAAAGATAAAATAACCCAAAGCCTAGGAGGCAAGAATTAAAACACTGGGGTGAACCTTAAAATACATGGCCACCGCCGCCGAAGCAGCAATAACTAAAGTTAAATAATCTGCCCTTTGGTTGATCCTAAAAGCATCCACAGCCGTTTGATAAGCAACAACAATCAATAGAGCGGCAACAATTGGTTTAACTCCGGTCAACATGGCTTGCAGCGCCCGGGAGTTGGCATATTTAGCCAGTAGAGTGCCCAAAAAAATTAATAACAGTACTGTGGGCAAAATTGTTGCGGTTAAAGCCACCACGACACCTGGCCAAGAAGCAACTTGATAGCCAATATATGCAGCAATCTTAGTTCCTATAGGACCGGGTAAAGCATTAGCGACAGCAATAAGATCTGCAAACTCGCTACTGCTCATCCAATGATACCTATCAACTGCTTCGGCCTGTATTAGTGGAATTATGGCCGGGCCGCCACCAAAACCAAGATTACTGGCTCTCAAGAAAGCAAGAAACAAATGCCAGAGATCAACCAAACTTGTTCACCCTCTTTATTTCTTTACATTTACATTGTTACAGCAATTATACCAGTATCATTCTAGTAATAAAAATTTTAACCTTAGGATTCCAAAACGATGAAACCTTTCTTAATCAGCAAGGCTGTTATAAAATTGAGCATAAAATGACAGACTACTGGCACGTAAAACATGGCAGTCATCTTATAAGCCATACCCAGAATAATACTTAGAAGAAATACTTCCAATAACATAAACTTTTTAAATATATATCTAACATGGATTAAAGCAAAAATAATGCTGGTAAGCAAAACTCCCAACAGGGATTGCAGTAGAAAGCGAAACAAAAATTCTTCAATTAGGGCTCCAACAAAAAATATCAAGCCAAGTTCGAACCCCGAAAATTTTTCAATTAGCATGCGGTTTAGATCCTCTGCCAATTCATGCCTGGGAAGGTATTTGTAAAATAGAATTTCCACTAACAATAAAAACAATATCCCAAATAATAAAACTGCAATAGTCCACGGGG
>JAAYII010000185.1 GCA_012523535.1 Peptococcaceae bacterium | reverse complement strand
GTGGGCGGCTTTGCCAGTGCCTGGTGGTATGTTCTGACCCAAATACTTGGATACGAAAACGTTAAATTTTATGACGGCTCGGCCCAAGACTGGGCACGAAACAATCCAATGGTTGCCTATAGTTGGACATCGTAGTTTGAAACATGAAAAAGCATCTTCCTCCTGCAAGGAAGATGCTTGATATTTATCTTTTACCAATTCTTATTTAAAACGATCCTTATATTCGTTTCCGCTACGAATTGTGGTTCCATACCCTTTCATCGGCTTGGCCATGAATTTATTTCTGACGAAATAATAGCCCAATTTGTTAAGTTCTTCTTTGGTCATGCCGAGTTCGGCACAGATTGTCGCAAAATCCTTGGTTGCAGCTTCCGTATTCAGATAATTCAGCCGATCCGCTTCTTCCATGTTCAAAAACTGTTGTTTATCCATGCAATGCCCTCCTTCAATGACACATACATTATAACGGCATTTAGTACTTGCTGGAGTAAATCAGGGAAGGGGGGTACTTTTTAGAAAAGTATACCTCTTTTATAAAGAATACCCTTCTTTAAGACGGTACCCCTCTTGCAAAGGGGGATATTCCCTTTGCGGGATATATCCCCGAGAGCAAAAGTATCTGTAAGTTTTCCGCTTAAGGAACAAACATAACTACTTTCTTGCCTTTCTCCGCCATTTTTTTGGCCAGTTCTTCCACCGGTCCGTAATCCATGGCCAATCCCAGGCAGTGAAGCACGCAAGCCGGTTTTTCCCCTCTTTCCACCCTGTCGGCACATAAATCGCAAAGCTTGGTAGGACAGGGTACATAGTTCCATTCCCAGTTGCCCGGTGTAATCTCAAAAGGCCCAATTTCGGCAAGTTTAATTCCATAAACCCCACGGCCTAATTTTTTTTCATTTTTACAGGATACTTCACAGCTATGGCAGCCTGTGCAGTATTCATAATCGATCAACAAACCGTATTGCGACATTTAATTACCCTCCATTCTATTTTCTTGGTCTTAGTCTTCAGCTTTATAAACTTTACAGATCAGGCATTTGAATGGAGCACCGAAACCTAGCTTGCCGATATGTTTATGAGGAATCAAAGTATTAATGTTGGATTCCCAGACTCCAAATAAACTCGGTTCCTCGGCCGGTTTCTCCGGATACCACCATCCATGCGAAGCATGAACCACTTTGGGATTGATGGTCTTAGTCAGTTTGGCTTTTTGCTTACATTTACCAAACATGTTCTCCAAGTAAACCCAGTCCCCATCTTTTATGCCAAGCCTTTCCGCAGCCTCGGGATGGATCTCGACGATCGGATCCGGGGTGATTTCCCTCAGGGTAGGAACTTGCCTGTGCTCAGAATGGAAGGAAGTAAATGTCCTGGCTCCGCTGGTCAAAATAAACGGATATTCTTTAAACAGTTCCGGTGTGCTGTAGGGACTATAGGGAGGTTCCTTATAATAAGGCAGCGGATCTTCTCCCCAAGCCTCAAATAAGGTAGAGCACAGTTCAACCAGGCCGGTTACCGTATTGAAACCGGGTTCACCGTCGAAGCGCAACAAGCCTTTTTCATATTTTTTGTACTCGTAAGGCGGTTGGAAAACACCTTTTTCTCTAAGATCGTTAAAATCAAAACCAAATTCCGGTTTAAGCTGATCATTAAAGAACTCTTCGGCTGTATTCCAAGGCCAGTGTTCCGGATGAAGTCTTTTGCCGAGTTCAATGCAAACTTCGATATCCGATTTGCATTCGCCAACTTCAAAAGCTTTGTTGATAGCGCCCATAAAGATGGCGTTACGGCCAAAGTGAGTCAAAACAACACCGTCATGCTCGGCAAAGGTCGGCAACGGCAAGAAGATATCTGCAAAGGCCATGGCCGTGGGGGTCATAAAGGTATCTTGCACCACATTGAATTCTAGGCTTTGCAGTGCTCTGTACCACCTGTCAGGCTGGGCGGAACAAGTGGCAGTGATAAAGTTGGAACTGTTAAACCAACCCATTCTTAACTTATATGGTTTGCCCGTTTCCAGGGTATCCAACGTTTCATCGGGATGGGTGGTTGCCATGGCCGTACTGAGAGCAGGCCACTGTTCAGCCCCAATTCTTTTAGCCCAAAGTTCTTCCGACAACTGGCTGCGGGTTTCCATACGCCATTTACCCATTAATGCCGCAGGCGGTCCAATGGTAATGCCACCGGGAACATCGAGATTACCGGTAATGGCAATCAAAGCAAGAATGGCATGGCCGAGCTGAACTCCGTTCGGGTTTTCATCAACAGCCAGACCCCATTGAATCGGACAGGGTTTGGCAGTGCCAATAATTCTTGCTACTTCAATTATTTTTTCTTTCGGTACCCAGGTAATTTCTGCCACTTTTTCCGGCGGATATTCCTGAACCCGTTGTTTAAGTTCCTCAAAACCATAAGTCCAATTTTCCACAAAGTCGTGATCATAAAGATCTTCATTGATAATAACGTTCAAAAGTCCGAGTGCCAGAGCGGTATCGGTACCGGGACGAAGTTGGAGAACATGTTCGGCTCTGGTACCAAGCCAGGTAATTCTTGGGTCAACACAGATAATCTTGGTCCCGCGTTTCATCAAGTCGATAATGGAGTGACCATAGAAACCATCCGGGTTGGACATTAATGGATTCTTGCCCCAGATTACCAGGTATTCAGGCCGCTTGTAATTTGGATTATCGTAACGATCGGGATAGAAACCGGCGAAATCTATTTCGGGATAACCGGCACCCAAAATATAGTCGGTAATGGAACATCTGGGACCATAGCAGGACCAACCGCTTAGGGGATAGCAGCAGTTGGGGGTTCCAATGGCAGAGAAGGCCAGGGGATAATAGTAGAGGCACGCTTCCCGTCCGGTCCCGCCAAAGACGATTATGGATTCCGCACCATAATTATCCGTATAATACCTGATCTTATCACAGATGATATCCAGGGCTTCATCCCAGGAAATCCTTTGCCATTTGTCTTCTCCCCTTTTGCCTACACGTTTCATGGGATAAATCACACGCTGGGGATGATGGACATATTCCGGGAGGGTCAGGCAGCGAACACATAACCTACCCTGGCTGATGGGATGTTCCGGGTCGCCTTCAACCTTAACAAGCCTGCCATCCTTTATATGCAGCTTCATGCCGCAGCCTACTGGATGATCTCCGGGTGGTGACCAGCCACAAGTCCTGACAACAATAGTGCCGTCTGATTGTTGTTTCTTCCATTCTTTTTCCATCAACAACTCACCCTTTCAATGACTTTTTCTATATAACATAAGGAAGGCTACTAACAAGCTTGTAACAAATGTCACAAGTCGAAGCCCCAAATGTTGTCCAAGCCAATATATCATGCAAAAGATATGCCAAGTTTAAGCCAAAGAAAGGGGGCAAAAAAAAAACAAAAAATAATAAATTTTTATTTCTTGCTTTCCTTATAATACTCTGATTTGTGTTATTTTCGGACAGAAGGAAACAAACCAAAAGGCTCTTTTAAAAGGAACTTAAACGGTTACCACACAATCCTCTTTTGCAATTCGGGTTTCATTTTGCGAAAACCTGGGCAAAACATCTTTTAATAAAATCAGTTTGAATATATAGTTTTATTTTTTCAAAAGTATCCTGATTAACAACAAGTCTGCCGGGGCTGACATATTCAGTCCAAGCCATGGCACACCAGGATATGGCCCGCAATAAATTAAAGAATTTAAACATCTCGATCTTATCTTTCAGATGGGGATCTTGACTCCCCGGCATAAGTTGCTGCTCATAAGCTTGAATAAACTCTTTTTCTTCTTGCGGACTTAAAATATAATTCCGTTTCCAGAGAGTGGTGGTAGGAATCAAAAACATACTCAGGTCCTGGGCCGGTTCTCCGAGAATCGGCTTTTCCCAATCTATAAGGTGACAGGTCTGTCTATTCTTATTAACAATAAAATTATGAGAATTCACTTCCGTATTGATTACAGCCCGTTTGGCCTGTGGGGAATTGTTCGGAATTAAGAAATCCTCCTGCTTCTTTTTCTCTTCGGCATGAAGCAAAAGCTTTTCCAGCAGGCGAGCCACCTCAGCATCAGCATGAGCAAAATTAAAATACTTCTCCAAATAGCCCGCCGCTTCGGCAAATATTCCCGAAAAAGGACCGAAGGTTTGAATTAAGAAATCTGTTTGCCCTTTAGCAAAAGTCAAACTATGGATCCTGGCAAAGGTGGCGGCGGCTTTATTTAAATCGGAACTGTAATCTAACGGTTCTCCGGGAAGATACTCCATGACCAGCAGCCCATAAGGAATCTTTTCTTTACTGTCATCCAGATAATAGGGAATCGGAGTAACACCAGAAGTTTTTAACAACTCCAAAGCCTTGTACTCGTAGGCTATTTGGTTGTCCACTTTGATCTGACTGCCGGTATTTACCCGTAAAACAAACTTTCCGCCGCTAGTATGCAAAAGATAATTGATATTGTACTCGCCCTGGGCCAAAAAATCTACTTCGATCTCCCTTCCCACCGAGAGAGCAGAACAAAAATCCTTATTCTGGACATATTTTTTAATATCCGGAAGCAATTGTTCACTTAGAGCCATACCGTTTCTCCTTTGCCTTTTTTAGCCAGGCGGGATCGGAAAGCAGAGCCCTGCCTATACCCACAAGATCGGCTATTCCGGCGGCAACCAGTTCCTCCGCCATCTCAAGGCTATTAATGCCGCCTGTAACCAAAACAGGAATATTGGCCACGGGTTTTATCTCCTTAGCCAGGTAATTGAAAAATCCCGGAGGTCCTTTTTTCAAATAGCCGCAGATACCGCCGGACAAGTCAAGACAGTCCACTCCGGCGTTTACTAAAAGCGGTACAGCTTTTTTGCTTTCATCGACCCCATTGCCGCCGGGAAGACGGTCATCGGCACCCAGCCGGTAGAAGACAGGCATATCGGGACCAACTGTTCTTTTGACCGCAGCAATAACTTCCAGCGGAAAACGCAAGCGGTTTTCCAGGCTTCCCCCATACTCATCCGTTCGTCGATTGGTCAAAGGGGAATAGAATTGATTGAGCAAATAACCATGGGCGCCATGAATTTCTACCAGATCAAATCCGGCCTCTTGCGCTCTGGCCGCAGCCCGGGCAAAAGCGGCGCATATATTTTTCATATCCTCAATACTTAGCTCGGCAGGAATCTCTTTGGCACTTAACTCCGGACTTAAACCAAAACGGGTAAGATGGGGACAAAAAAGGGCGGACGGTGCCTGAGGTTTGTTTAAAGCCCTCGCTCCGGCATGGGTTATTTGCAAGCCAATGGGCACACCCAGCTTATGGACCCGGTCAACAAGAGCTTTGAGGCCGGGAAGCAGAGCGTCGTCATAAATGCCCAGTTGCCGGGGATGGGCCTTCCCTTCAGGTAAAATGTAGGTATGTTCTACAATAACCAGCCCTAAACCTTCAGCTCTTTCCAGGTAGTGATCAATTAATTCCGAGGTAACCTCACCTTTTTCCGAGGCGTGGTCAAGGGCCATTGGCGGCATAACCAGCCGATTGCTTAAACGAAGATTTTTAATTTGAAGCGGTGAAAACACACTGCTCAACCGACATTCTCCTCTCAAAACCTATCGCCTTAAATTTTAAACTCCATGCCGTCAAAACTTAAGCTGACATTGTCATAAGCGCGCAATTCTTGTTGCAGTTGAGCTGCAGTAACCGGCCTGCTATAATGCATGGACAAATGGGTAAGGACAATATTCCGGGCTTTTACCTTCTTTCCCAAAGCTATGGCCTCCCAAAGGGACATATGACTTTGAGGATACCAGTTTTCCCCGTAAAAAGTTGCATCGCAAATAAAATAATCGCTGGCTTCTATTTTTTCCGCCGTGGAAACCGGCAGATCGGCAGTATCGGTAAAATATGCCAATTTTTTATTATTTTGTAGAAATATACCGGCTGTTTCCACGCCATGGGCAGCCGGTAAGGGTGTCAGCTTTAAACCGTTGAAATTATAGACTTGACCGAAACACCAAGGCTTTAACTCGAAGACATCGGCCAAGAAAGGAAAAGCTTTATTAAATGAATCTACAGCTTGGGAAGGCAAATACAACTTCAATGGCTCGAACCTCTTAAGGCGAACATAAAACTCCAAATCGCCCAAACCACCGAAATGGTCATAATGCCAGTGAGTAAGAAAGACATAATCGATAGACTCCACCCTTTCTCGTATTAACTGGCTTCGCAAATCGGGGGAGGCATCAATAAGAATTGTCTCCTGACCCACCGTTACAAGCGCCCCACTACGGGTTCGGGCACAGCGGGGATTGTCCAAAGCTTCTTGACAAGCAACACAGCGGCAGTAAAAAGCCGGGACACCCGGGCCGGCACCGGTCCCCAATAACTTAAACGTAACGTTCATGCCCTTCTCCTTTTAAGAAATATATTTATTTAAGAAATTTGGATTGCTTTTTGCGGGCATTGCCCCACACAAGTATAACACATACTGCATAATTCAGGCTTAATAGCCTGGGCAACCTGACGCCCGTCCTTTTCCGCCACCTGCAAGACTGAGGAAGGACAGAAAGCAACACATAACCCGTCCCCCTTGCATTGTTGTTGATCAATATAAATCCGCACCTGACCGCTTTCACCTGTTTTGGGGCTGGAACGCCTGTTCCCGATCTTATCCATGACCGGCTGCAGGTAAATCTTTCTTCTTTCTTCAGGGATACTTTTTTGTCCCAGCTTAAGTAAGGACTGGGCAATTGGTTCCAACAAAGGCGTAGGAATAGACAGGTACAATTCAAAGTCATTTATTTCACTGGAAGCTCTGGCTCCGTAGCAACCGAAAGTTATATTCATCTCTCCGGTTTTCATCGGTTGAACAACCAAATCGGCGCAAGTAGAATTGAATCCCGATGTTCTAAAATTCTGCCTTTCCCCGCTTTGGTAGGTTTGAGCGCAACAAACCCACATAGCCTGTTCCGGGTACAAGGTAAAAACAACTACATCAGGTTCAAATTGAGCTTTGGCCAAGGGGGCGACCAAGGTTGCCTCATAGCTTCCGGGCGCAAATTCTTGACGGGTGGAAATCATTTTTTGAGCGATTTCCAATGTAGGCAGTTTTTTAAACAGCAAGTACAGCTCACCGGATCTGAGCTTGGGGGACATTTCCACCAAACCTAAAATGCCGGCACCGTCCGGGCAGGCATGGCTGCGGGGTGGCAGATACAAACTGTTACCCCGGCGTGCAACAAGGATGGACTGGCAATGCCTTAAGGGCTGCGGCGGTTCCACGGTATCCGGAGGCACCTTTTCTCCCGGTCGCATCATTCTCACAGCTACCGGATCCCAACGCAGCCCTAACGTTTCTTTATATATTTGGGCAATTTCCTGGTAGTTCAATTTTATCCCCTTTCTTTATCCTCAGCAGTTAGGCCTTACTATACCGATTCTCTGATTGAGGGCAAAGTTACCGCCTGCAGACCGATTCTTTCCAAACATTCCATGGTCCTGCGCGGCACCATTAGAGTGGGATCGGTTTTGGCCGCCGTAACCAAAGCACGCAACAGCGGCATCATACTGGCCAGATCAACCGGAATATCTATATCGGGAACCATCTCCAATACAGCTAAAGGAATCTGATTGGCTTCCGCCTTATTGACCAGCATGTCCAAAGCGGTAATGCCATCCAGATTATAGAACATTTTTTCGAAATTAAACGGGGTGGCACAGGTAAAGCCCACCAGTGAATAACCGCCTTCCTGGCAGGCCCCTTCCACCAAACAAGCTCCCAACCAAGAACCATTTACTTTTATTTTCCGGCAAGCGGCTTTTTGTCCGGCTTCACTGCTACTCAACTTTTCCATCTTGCTCAAGGCATCATTGATTATATGGGGCTGTAGACAAGGAAGATCTCCGCCGATAATTAATACCGCATCGGCTAATCTATCCTCTTTGCCGTCCCTTAATATATAATCGGCCGCATATTGAATCCGCTCATTAAAATGGTCACCTTGATCAGGGAATACCCCGGCAATTTTTTGAGGATTGCTCACCCCGGCGAGTATGGAATCCAAGTAAGACCGGTCTCCTTCCCGATTGTAGCAAATCCAAAGATCGGCCTCATCTATGGAAAGGCAAACATCAATCACATCGAGCATACAAGACTCATACAGGGAGTTGGCTTCTTCGGGGGTTAAAATCCCTCCCTTCGCTTCTGTCAGCCGGGTTTTAACTTCACCGACTTTGGGTACCTTGGTAAAAACAAGCAATGCTTTTTTCAAGTTCTTAACCTCCAATCAAAATCATGGGAACAGGCCCACAGTCTTCTTTTTCCGGGCAATCGGAACATTGATACCGGTATTCTAGCGGTATTTGCTCGAAGTCACAGGGTTTAAAACCGTGTCTTTGATAAAAATTAACAGCCCTGCCCCGGGCTATAGTGGTTATAACATACTTTCCCCTGTTTTGGGATATTGGTTTTTTACAACACTCCCAAGGATTTTGAACCATCTTGTTCAGAAGCAGACTCCCGTAGCCGCAGCCGTTGTAACCTTCTTTAACCCCAATAACCTCCAGATAGAACTTCTTTTCCTCCAGTTCGCTTAGTTTACCACCGGCCAAAAGCTCTACCCCGTTTTTTACTACCAAGTGCTCCGTAATATCACCTGACATATCCATGCCATAATTCCAGAAAATGTCCCTTAATTCTTCTTCATCTTCCGGACGGGCAAATAAAATCTGAACCATAAAAAAACTTCCTTTTTCTCTTTTTGCCAAAGGACTGGCATTCATATGCCTTGTCTCATTATTATAAAAATCATCTTATATATTAAATCAAGAAACTATATTAAATCAAGAAACTGTAATTATAAACTTATCTCTAACCTCTCCCGCAATCGGATCATTTGATATGGCCATTATTATTGGCCATTATCAGATCAAAAATTTTGGAATAATCCAGTTTTCGGACAAAAACCGCCAATTTAACCAGAACATTATACTTGGAAACAATAGTGTGCTATTATTATGGAATGGAGGTAATGACAATGGAAAAGCGGATTATTCCTTTTTCTCCCCCTGACCTGGGCCAAAAAGAAATCGATGCCGTTGTTGAAGTGCTAAACTCAGGCTGGATCACCACCGGCCCTAAGGTGGGACAATTTGAGGAAAAAATAAAAGCCTATTGCCAAACGGATAACGCCGTAGCTGTCGGCAGCAATTCACAAGGTTTGGATTTAATACTCAAAGTTTTTAATTTTAACAGCAATCACGATGTCCTTACTACGCCCTACACCTATGCGGCAACCATCAATGCCATCCTGCATCGTGGAAGCAGACCAGTCCTGGTGGATTTAAAAAAAGATACATTCTTTATGGACTATGAACGTTTAAGCGAGATGATCACTCCCCGAACCAAGGCCATTATGACCGTTGACATCGGAGGTTATCCCGCCGACTATGACGGTTTGAAAGAGATCCTGAAATTAAAAGGGCGGGAAGATATATTACTGCTTTCCGATTCCGCCCACTCCTTTGGCGCCTGGTATAAAGGCCGGCGGGTTGGCGGCCAGTTGGATTTTCATATTTTTTCCTTTCATGCGGTTAAAAATCTAACCACTGCCGAAGGCGGTGCTATTACCTTCAATCAGCCCAGGATTGATTTCAATAAATATTTTGGCAACAACGCCGGTCAAGGTATTAACAAGGACTTAAATAATGACCTTCCCAGGATATTTAAATATACTTCCCTGAACGGCCAGTCAAAAGACGCCCTGACCAAGATGCAAGCAGGCGCCTGGCGCTATGATATCCTTACAGACGGGATGAAATGCAACATGACCGATATCAGCGCTTCTATCGGACTGGCCCAATTGGAAGACTACAACCAAAAATTGGAGCGGCGTCAAGCTTTACATAATTTATATAACGAAATCCTTGGAGCTAAAGAATGGGCCATTTTACCTCCCGGCAAATCCAATGACTGTCAAAGCTCTTACCATCTCTATCTGTTGCGCATCAATGGCCTGTCCGAGGAAAACAGGGATAAGATTATTCAGGAGCTTGCCTCCATGGGTATTTCCACCAACGTTCATTATATACCCATTCCCATGTTCACTTACTATAAAGAAATCGGGTATTCCATTAAGGACTACCCAAATACTTACAACCAATATGCCAATGAAATATCTCTTCCACTGTATTCAAAGCTCTCATTGGACGACTGCGCTTATGTAGCAGAAAATGTAGTGAAAGTAGTGGAAAAATACCTTAAAAATTCATAAGCTTAGAGAAAAGCAATCCTAGCTTCGGTTTCCTCCGTAATTTTATTATCTACAGCAATGCTTTGAAGATACTTTAAACGGCATCGCTGTATTTTTTATATTATTTGCTTCTTCTTTGACCGATTTCATGTTGAGATTCTTCCTCCGAACAGTAGTTTAATGATCTTCTCGCTTCGTATTTGTCGGCCGTGGCCACGGTTTGGAAGCCAAAATCCTGCAAAAACTTTATGGTTCTCTTCGGTGCGGTTATATCGGGATCAAACTTTTCAGCCTGTATCAAAGTATTTAAAACCGGGATCAAACTAGCCAAGTCTACGGGCAAATCCACATCCGGCACCATGTCCACCAAACCCAGCGGAATATTTTTTTCTGCCGCTTTCCTGGCAATCATATCCAAGGCTGTAAACCCGTCCTGGTTATAAAACACTCCATGAAAATCAAAGGGTGTGGTATAGGTATAACCTATTAAATTGAAACCGCCCTCTTGATCGATGGATTCAATTATAGCGGCTCCGATTGTGGGCTTACCGGCAACGGGTTTGGCTGTTCCGGAATAAACCGCAGGAAAATATTTTCGCCCGCATTCCAATGCTTCCTGACTTAAGGCCAAATACTCCAGTTTTTTTACGGCTTCTTTAATCGTCACTGCCTGTAAAGATGGAATATCGCCACCGACAATTATAACCCCGTCTGCCAACCTGCCTTCCTGTCCTTTTCGAAAAACATAATCGACAGCATATTGCATCGCTTGATCAAATGTTCCGCCCTGATCAGGGAATATTTCTCGGACAGCTCCAGGATTAAAATTGGATTGGAGCAATTTTTGCAAGTATTCCTTATCCCCGTTTAAATTGTAGCAAATATATAAATCTCCGCTTTGGGCCCTAAGGCAACTGTTTATAACATCTATCAGAGAAGCTTCATAAAACTCTTTAGCTTCTTGAGGCGAAAAAATTCCGCCTCGTTCCTCAGTTAGCCTTGTTTTAGTTTGGCCTGCTTGCGGTACTTTAGTAAAAATTATAATCGCCGTTTTCATTTCTTTACCCCAATTGCATGCAAGCAAAAATTTTTATTTAATTTAATTTATGACTGCCACCTAATTATAACCTTACCTTTATTCCAACCTTTGCCTTTGAATTATTGCCGCCCTTAACCGGGCAACTTTTGTATCGGCCTTTTTTCATTCGTCGGGCCCTTTCATGTTGGCTTCTATATTAACGCTTACCGTCAATTTCCTGTTTTAATACCGCAAAAAAATTCTGCATAAACTCAACCCGCTGTTGGGCTAAAGCCTTGGCCTTGGCAGTAAACAACTTATCCGGGATATGTTTTAGCTTTAATTCAAATTCCAGATTTGCCGCATGCTTGGACGTATCCTTAATCCTGCCGTTTTCACCGACATTTTCCGCCAGGTATTCGGCCAAAGGTACATCCAGGTACATTCTTTCTCCATGCCTGCCCGCCAACATATAGGAACGGGCAATTCCCACAGCTCCTATAACATCCAATTTGTCAGCGTCATAAAGGATTTTGGCTTCCCGGCTGGAGGGAGGTGAGCCGCTGCGGAAACGATGAGTGACAATACAGTTTTTTACCTTAGCAATTAATCGTTCATCATATCCCAGATCCTCTAATATTTCACCGGCCATAGCTGCCCCGACCAAAGCATGGTCAGTTTTCCCGCTGGGATCTTCATCCTCCAGCTTTCTGGCAATATCGTGGAGAAGGACGGCTGGTATTAAAACATCCAGGTCCAGGTCCTTTTCTCCTTCAGCCAGGAACATTGACAACTGGAAAACCCTCAGCACATGATCCAAGTCATGAGCGGCATAGGCAATTTTATCTTGTACGACATCCAGTAATTCTTTGTATTTATCAGCAATAATATAATTTTTCATTTACTCAAAAGCCCACCTTGACCATTTATTATTATATTCCATATAAGATCATATCACTTCCCGGCTTTCTCCGCCAAAACTGACTTAATATTTTACCGGCTTCAGCCATTGACTTGATTTGCCTACAATTAGTAATGACTCTTTAAACTCTTTAACCTAAAAAAGATGCCTCAAGAATTTACTTGAGACATCCTTGGAGCTGATCAATTCATTATTACTTGGCCTGCAAATACCCTTCGGCTTTTAACAGCTCGGCTATCAATACTGCTCCGCCGGCAGCCCCCCGTATAGTATTGTGCGATAAGCATACAAACTTATAATCATAAACCGTATCTTCTCTAAGGCGCCCCATGCTGACTCCCATACCGCGGCCGAAATCCCTGTCCAACTTGGTTTGCGGGCGATCATCTTCAGTTAAGTACTGCATAAAGGGATGCGGAGCACTGGGCAGATTCAGTTTTTGCGGACGACCTTCGTAACTGTTCCATAAATCAATAATGGTTTGTTTATCCGGCTTTTTCTCAAAAGATACAAAAACTGCAGCCAGATGCCCATCGCTGACCGGTACCCTGATACATTGGGTGGTAATTACGGTATTTGAGTTGGGAACAATTTGGCCCTTCTCGATTTTACCCCATATTTTCAAGGGTTCTTTTTCGCTTTTTTCCTCCTCGCCCCCAATATAAGGAATCACATTGTCAATGATTTCCGGCCAGTCTTCAAAGCTCTTGCCGGCACCGGAAATTGCCTGGTAAGTACAGGCAAGAATTGACTTAGGCTTATACTCTAAGAGAGCATGTATAGGGGGAACATAACTTTGAATGGAACAATTGGGCTTAACGGCGATAAAGCCGTATTTCGTACCCAAACGCTCTCTCTGATCTTCAATAATGGCAATATGTTCAGGATTAATCTCCGGGATAACCATGGGTACATCCGGCAACATCCTATTGGCAGAATTATTGGAGATTACAGGAGTCTCGCACTTTGCGTACTGTTCTTCCAAAACTTTGGTTTCTTCCTTTTTCATATTAACGGCACAGAAAACAAAATCCACTTGCTCAGAAACCTTTTTGATTTCGGCCGCATCCTGCACAGTAAGATTCTTCACCAGGTCCGGAACAGCCGTCGGCATTTTCCATCTGCCTTGAACTGCCTCTTCATAGCTTTTGCCGGCAGATTTAGCGCTGGCTGCTATGACTTTAATTTCAAACCATGGATGGTCCGCCAAAAGGGTTACAAATCTTTGACCCACCATCCCGGTACCGCCAATTATACCGACTTTTAACTTTTCAGACATGTACATCACTTCCCTGTTTGCTTTCTTCCTCTTGTTGACCAAAATTATACTCGGATGATCATTGCAAGAAATTGAAACTTTCTAAAAGTATAATTCAAGTAGAAATTATCTGCAATACTTTACTCCTTATTATAATAGGTCAACCCCGTCTATTATTTTTTATTATGCGGCATTTTCTTTTATTATCCCGTGTTTTGTTATTGGGCAAAAATATAAAACAGCTTTATGCTGAAAACAATATTATACCGAATCTTTTTTAATTGGTTTTTATTGCAAATGATTGGCGAGAATACTGTATAATTATTGAGGTCCCTATTTTAATTCTTAAATTAATGATGTAGAATGAACGAGGAATTTTTTATTAACTGGGGGAGTCTAGATGTCATACGTACAACGAGTCTTGGAACAGACCATTAAAAGAAATCCATCCGAATTCGAGTTTCACCAGGCAGTCAAAGAAGTTCTGGAATCTTTGGAGCCTGTATTCGCTAGAAGGCCGGAATATGCCAAAGCGGGAATCCTGGAAAGAATTGTGGAGCCCGAAAGACAAATTATCTTCCGTGTCCCCTGGCTTGATGATCAGGGCAATGTCCAGGTAAACCGCGGCTTTAGAGTTGAATTCAACAGCGCTATAGGCCCTTACAAAGGTGGCTTGCGCTTCCACCCCTCCGTTAATCTCGGAATTATTAAATTCCTTGGTTTTGAACAAATATTCAAAAATTCTTTAACCGGGTTGCCCATCGGAGGCGGCAAAGGCGGCAGCGATTTCGACCCTAAAGGAAAATCGGAAAATGAAATTATGAAATTCTGTCAGAGTTTCATGACTGAACTCTACCGTCATATCGGTGCGGATACAGACATTCCGGCCGGTGATATTGGGGTCGGCGCCCGGGAAATAGGATATTTGTTCGGTCAATATAAAAGAATTACCAACCTCTACGAAGGAGTACTTACCGGTAAAGGCTTAACTTACGGCGGTAGTCTGGTCCGCAGGGAAGCA
This sequence comes from Peptococcaceae bacterium, assembly GCA_012523535.1. GTDB lineage: Bacteria > Bacillota > Desulfitobacteriia > Desulfitobacteriales > Syntrophobotulaceae > JAAYMU01. The sequence goes on along the minus strand of JAAYII010000185.1, from coordinate 4,392 downwards.
ACCGGTTATGGGCTGATTTATTTCATGGAAGAGGCTCTTAAAGATCGTGGTAAGGCCTTTGAAGGAGCAACTGTAGTTATTTCCGGTTCAGGAAACGTTGCCATTTACGCTGCCCAGAAGGCCCAGCAACTGGGGGCCAAAGTAGTGGCCATGAGCGATTCCAACGGTTATGTTTATGATCGGGAAGGAATTGATTTAGACATTGTAAGGCAACTAAAAGAAGTGGAAAGAAGAAGAATTAAGGATTATTTGCAATATAAACCGCAGGCTGAATACCATGAGAATTTTGCCGATATTTGGACCGTTCCCTGTGATATAGCTCTTCCCTGCGCCACTCAAAACGAGTTAAATGAAAAAGCCGCCAAAACACTTGTTAGTAATGGTTGTTTTGCCGTGGGCGAAGGTGCCAACATGCCTTGCACTCCGGAAGCAATTAAAGTTTTCCAATCTAATAATATCATTTATGCCCCGGGCAAAGCTTCCAATGCAGGCGGTGTGGCAACTTCTTGTTTGGAAATGACCCAAAACAGCATGAGATACTCCTGGACCTTTGAAGAAGTTGATGCCAAATTGAAAACCATTATGATTAATATTTATAAGAATGCCAGCCAGGCTGCCAAAGAATATGGCATCGAAGGTAATTTAGTTGTGGGAGCCAATATTGCCGGTTTCCTTAAAGTAGCTGACAGCATGCTGGCCCAAGGTGTTGTCTAAGGTTTTTGTCCTCCCTCTTATTTTCAGTTCTCTATTCCTTTTCTGGCTTTTACACCCCGATCAAAGGGGTGTTTTATTTTTTTCACCTCTGAAACATAATCGGCCAATTCTACCAATTCCGGTGCCGGGTCTCTACCGGTAAGGACAACCTCCAAGGCTTCGGGCTTAGTGTTCAAAAACTCCAGAAGAAGCTTACTATCCACAAGTTTGAGATTATAAGCCGCGATGGCTTCATCAAGAATTAACAAATCCACTTCTCCGTTCCTAGCGGCGGCAATGCCCTGCTTCAACATTTTATCATGGTGCAGACGGCATTGCTGCTTTTGCTCTTCGGTCATTTGCCAACTGAAAGCCGCTTGAAAATTCTCTCCTCGCATTATCTTTATTTCCGGGATTTTAGCCAAACTGACTAACTCGCCCGTTTTCTGGTCTTTTAAAAACTGGATAATAAAAACTCTAAATCCTCTTCCGGCTGCTCTGATGGCCAGCCCTAAAGCCGCAGTGGTTTTGCCCTTGCCGTCTCCGCAGTAAATGTGAATCAGTCCTTTTTTCATCCTATACACCCTCCTCCATGATTTTAACAATAGTCTCAATATCTACTGTTTTGCTGATTTCAGCCGCTAATTTATTGTACTGTATTTCTTTATACTCTTTATAATTAATAGATTTAACGCATAAAGGATCCAATCCTTTGTGAACAAACAGACACTGGATAATTGCAGATACCACTTGCTGCTCATCAAAAATGCCATGCACATAACTGCCCAGGATATTGCCGCTGATCATTCCGTCAGCTTTAGACCCGGATTGGCCGCTGACGTCAGTTATCATGGTCAAAGACCTTTGCTCCCCTTCAATCGGCCCGGTGAGTTTTGTTACCCCCATATGGATTTCATAGCCGCTAAAACTTACTCCGGATAATTTGGAGAGCACTCCGTCCAACTTATTAAATTTTCCTACAACCCTGGTTTTTGTCTTTTCCCGGCTAAAAACGGTTTTAAGATTCAGAAGACCCATCCCCTTCATGCTTCCTCCAGCTTCCACACCATAAGGATCTTCCAAGGTTTCCCCCAACATCTGGTAGCCGCCGCAAATCCCAAAAATTATCGTGCCAGCGGCAGCCTTTTTCTTGATTAAATTTTCAAGACCGTTTTGCCGCAACCATAAAAGGTCACCCATGGTGTTCTTGGTCCCGGGAAGGATTATCATATCCGGATTAGACAACTCCGATGCCTTGGAAACATAGCGTAAAGAAACCCCCGGTATGAGCTCGAAAATATTAAAATCGGTAAAATTAGACATCTTTGGCAGCCTAATCACCGCAATATCAACCATCCGTTCGCTCTTAGTCCTGGCCAACCTGTCCGCCAGGCTGTCTTCATCTTCGAGATCAATATCCAAATAGGGTACTACTCCCAAGACCGGGATAGAGACTTTCTCTTCGATCATTTTCAGTCCGGGCCTTAAGATTTCCACATCGCCGCGAAACTTATTGATGATAATACCTTTAATAAAAGCTCTCTCCTCTTCCTCCAGGAGCATTACGGTGCCGTAGATGGAAGCGAAGACGCCGCCGCGGTCAATATCGGCCACCAGCAGGACAGGTGCTTGAACCATTTTGGCTATTCCCATGTTGACAATATCGTCCTCTTTTAAATTTATTTCCGCCGGGCTACCGGCCCCTTCCAGGACAATAATATCGTTTTGGGCGGCCAGGGTGTGGTATGCCTCCAAGACAACCGGGATGAGTTTTGGTTTATAGCTGAAATACTCAGCAGCGTTCATATTGCCAAGTACTTCGCCGTTGACAATAACTTGGGATCCTTGCTCACTGGTAGGCTTTAAAAGAATGGGATTCATTAAGGCGCTGGCTTCAATTCCTGCAGCCTCGGCCTGCACAGCCTGGGCTCGGCCCATTTCTTTTCCGTCTTTGGTTATGTAAGAATTCAAAGCCATATTCTGGGCTTTAAAGGGTGCAACTTTGTATCCCCGTTGTTTAAAAATCCTGCATAAACCTGCCGTTATCATGCTTTTTCCCACATTGGACATTGTACCTTGAATCATAATATTTTTCGCCATGATACTACCTGCTTTCCACCTTAATTATTTCTTTTAAGGCAGCAAGGAGAAGGAGATTATCGTTCCGGCTTTTGACAGCAATCCTAAAATAGCCCTTGCTAAGGCCCCTGTAATTGGCGCAGGAACGGATAAGGATTCCCCGGGCCAGAAGTTTCTTATCAAGATCCGGGCAGTCAGACGCCTGAAAAAAGATATAATTGGCCATAGAACCATAAGTCCGAACGCCTAGCCGTTTTAACTCCTCAAGCAAAAACTGCCGTTCCTTTTTTACCAATTGCCGGGCTTTGCGCAAATACTCCGTCTGCTTTAAAGCACATATCCCTGCTTTCTGGGCTATTATGGATACACTCCAATCCTGGCCTGCGGCTCTTAACCTTTCAATAATCCTCCCGTTGGTTGTTAAAACATAGCCCAGCCGTATGCCCGGCATAGCAAAGGTTTTGGTAAAAGCCTTAAGGATCAATAAATTGTTATGGGAATTAATTAGATGTTGAACCGAATATTTTTCCGGCTCATCCACAAAGTCCATAAAACATTCATCAACCACCAGCAGGGTGTTTTTTGGGGAACAGCGCTCCAGGACTTCTTGCAGAAAAGATGCCTCACAGACCTGTCCGGTAGGATTATTGGGATTGCAAATCCAGACCATATCATAGGAATTGTCCAACATATTCAGAAAATCTTTTCTTAGGCGGAAATCATGTTCCACGGTTAAAGGATAATGTTCAACGGTGCTGCCGCCCGTGTTCAATGCTTTTTCGTAATCGGCAAAAGTGGGGGCTAAGAGCAAGGCTTTCCTTGGTTTGGAAGCCAAAACCAAGCGAAAAATAATTTCTGAAGCCCCATTGCCGCAATAGATATTCTCCTGGGATACACTCTCATAAGCAGCCAAAGCCTGAGTAAGCTCCCGGCAAAAGGGATCGGGATAATTGTGGCATTCAGCCAAAGCCTCCATAACCGCCTCTTTTACTCCCGGTGGCAAGCCCAGCGGGTTTATATTGGCTGAAAAGTCGATAAGGTGAGGGTTATTAGTCAAATCTCGAGCCGTATAAATATCTCCGCCATGAACATATTCATACATTCAGTTATATCTCCTTTAATGTATTGAAAAATAACCGGCATGGAATTAAGACCTGCAAGCTAAATGCTTTTAAGTTAATATAACAGGCAGATAATCGCTTTTAACGCCGCCCCGATTATTAAGCCCAAAAAAGAACTTACATACAACAACCTATTGGCTTTAAGAATATCCTCGGGCTGCACCGGTCGGATATCGTCCCCGATGGTCGGTTTGGCGACAAGCCGGCCGGAATAATAGCTATCGCCCGCCAATTGCACCTGTAAAGCGCCTGCACAGGCCGCTTCGGGATGAGCGGAGTTCGGGCTGGGGTGTTTATAACGGTCACGGCGATAGATTCTTCGAGCTCCCTTACCGTCCAAACCGCTTAAATAGGCAGCCGCAATCATCAAATAAGCTGAAATTCTAGCCGGCAGATAATTAGCCACATCATCCAATCTGGCGGCAAACCGGCCAAAGTAAAAATATTTTTCATTTTTATAACCGATCATGGAGTCCAGAGTATTAATCGCTTTGTAAAG
>JAAYII010000184.1 GCA_012523535.1 Peptococcaceae bacterium | reverse complement strand
TGTGCTAAATCTCTGCGTAAAATAATAATTTGAATTCTTCGACGTCATGCAGTCATTTCCTTTTCTCCAAATTTTTTTATATAAAGCAAAATATTCCAGGTTTAAATGTGCTGGAAATTACCAATGGCTATATTGTTGAATTTTATAGTCTTTTACAAACTTTCTGATAGAATCATTATCAGAAAGGGGTATTGGGCTATGAAAAAAAGGCTTACTGTCTTAACAGGTTTTTTGCATTTTACAGCTTATCTTTCCGTGTTCCTCTCTTTGATAATCATAGCCAGCAGTTTTCTTATTTATAATTTGGCAATCATGCGCCCCACAGAAATAATTGACAACAATCAAGAAAAAATTTCACCTGTCTTTAAGATATCAGCGGAAGATAGTCCTATAATCGCAGATACTCTTGAAGAAGAATTTGGCAATTTGTTTTCAGATGTTGACGCCTATAGCTCGAATGTTTTTAGCAGTGGCAAATGGCTGGAAAGCAGATTTTACGAAACTTGGTCTGTCACTTCCAATGATGGGTTAAAACTTATTGCTTATTACATTCCCGCAGCCCGGGAAACGGACAAAACCGCCATTATTTTTCATGGTTATTTGGGTAAGGGAATGGATATGGATAGTTTTGCCAGGTTTTATTCCGAAAAGCTGGGTTTTAACGTGTTGCTACCTGATGCCAGAGGGCACGGAGCCAGTGAAGGCGATTATATCGGATTTGGCTGGCATGAGCGCCATGATAATCTTCTTTGGATACAGAAAGTTATTGAGCGAAACGGTGATCAGGCTCAAATTGTCCTTCACGGCCTTTCAATGGGCGGCGCCGCCGTTATGATGGTTAGCGGCGAATCTTTGCCTCCTCAAGTTAAAGCCATTGTAGAAGACTGTGGTTATTCCTCCGTTTACGATGAATTCTCCTATCTGTTCAAAAGCAGATTTTTCATATCCGGGTTTCCTTTTATTGCAGCCACAAGTATGCTTACCCAGCTTAAGGCCGGGTTTAGCTTCTATGAAGCGTCTGCTCTTAAGCAGCTTGCCAAGAACAAAACTCCTGCCCTGTTTATACACGGATTGGAGGATACTGTTGTCCCCGCCAGTATGGTTTGGCAATTATATAACTCTTGTCGGGCGGAAAAAGAAATTTATTTGGTTGAGGGTGCCGGTCATGGTATGGCTTATGCTATTGACCCGCTGCGCTATGAGAATGTAGTCACTAATTTCCTCAGTCGTTTTGTGGAATTTGATTACCCTGCGATTTGAGATGAACGAATATGATCATGCCTTTTGCTTTGACTTGACGCTGAAATCCATCTAATTTATGCTTTATATAATAAACAATTAGTTCACGGGAGAGCTTCCAGAATAATTGCAAGTGGAGGTAAACATGGAATATTTAGGAAAAGATATACCCAAACTCGGCTTCGGCTTAATGCGTTTACCGTTAATCGGAGAGGAAATCGATATTGAACAGACCAAACAAATGGTGGATCTGTTCCTGGCCAAAGGTTTTACTTATTTTGACACCGCTTACGGTTATTTCAACGGCAAATCTGAGGAAGCGGTGAAAACGGTTCTCGTTGACCGCTATCCACGGGAAAGTTTTCAGCTTGCTACAAAGTTACCGGCCTGGATTGCCAGTTCAGAGGAAGAGGCAAAGAAAATGTTCGAGACTTCACTTAGACGTACCGGAGCCGGTTATTTTGATTTTTACCTTATGCATAACATCAGTGAAAAAAGAAAAGAAGCTTTTGACAAATATAAAATCTGGGATTATCTAAGAGAGTTAAAAGAAAAAGGTCTGGTTCGCCATATCGGTTTTTCTTATCATGACAAAGCAGCTTTATTGGACAAAATTTTAACCGAACTTCCGGACGTGGAATTCGTACAACTCCAAATTAACTATGCCGACTGGGAAAGCGATTCCGTGGAATCGCGCAAATGCTATGAAGTAGCTCTTAAACATAACAAACCGATTATTATTATGGAACCTGTCAAAGGCGGTGTTCTGGCTAATCCCGGGCCAAAGATAAATCAAATATTTAAAGAAGCAAATCCCGAGGCTTCTTTGGCCTCTTGGGCCATACGTTTTGCCGCTTCCTTGGATAATGTCATCACGGTCTTAAGCGGTATGTCCAATTTGGAGCAAATGAAAGACAATATATCCTATATGGAACATTTCCAGCCCCTTAATGACTATGAGCGGGAAGTAATCCGGCGGGCTCAAGAGGCTTTAAAAGAGATACCTTCTATTCCCTGCACTTCGTGCCAGTATTGTGTCAAGGATTGCCCGCAACAAATTAATATTCCGTTCTTTTTTGTAGCCATGAACCGGAATTTGATTTTCGGGGATTTAAAAGGTGCCAAGTTTGAATATAAAATGGCTATGAAATTCGGGAGCGAAGATCCTGCCAAATGTATTGCCTGCGGCAATTGTGAAAGGGTTTGCCCTCAACAGCTAAAGATTATTGATCATTTAAAAGATGCGGTGCAGCTGTTAAGTTAGGCAATATGTTTAAAAATCGGAACCTGAAGCCTTGGTTATACAAAGAACCCCATGTTTTAATGGGGTTCTTTTTTTATCGCATTAACTCGTTATATTTACCGCGAGGCGTATAGTGGGTATGAAGCAGTTCATGGGATTTGTGTCCATTAGGCTCCTTTAGGTACTCCGCGTATAGTTGCTTGATATATTCGTTTTCATGAGATTTTCTAAGAATTTTACCTTCATCTTCCTTATAAATGGCATTCATTCGTTTTTGCCTGATTTCATAGCTGGTCGGCCTGGGCTGTCCACCGCCGCCAATACAACCACCCGGACAAGCCATGACTTCAATAAAGTGATAAGGAGATTCTCCTTTGGCCACCTGATCCAATAAAATTTTGGCTCCGGCCAGGCCATTGGTCACTGCGATTTTAATCGTTATTCCATCCAGGAATTTGTAATCTTCAAGCGGGTTTTCGATTAAAATTTCGGCTGTTTTAATTTGTTCCAAGCCTTTAATGGGAGTTATATGGAGATTGGCAAAAGGCAGTTCCCTGCCTGTTACTGTTTCATAAACTGTACGCAGGGCAGCCTCCATAACCCCGCCTGTTACCCCGAAAATATCAGCAGCACCGGAAGAAAGTCCTAAGGGATTGTCAAATTTGCCATCTTCAAGGTTGCAGAAGTCAATGCCGGCTTCTTTAATCATCCTGGCCAGTTCTCTGGTGGTCAGAACTGCATCCACGTTAGGAAGATTATCATTTTGCATTTCCGGGCGGGAGATTTCAAATTTTTTGGCCGTACAGGGCATGACTGAGACAACATACATATTCCGCGGGTCGAATGAGATCTTTTGGGCATAATAGGATTTTGCCAAGGCCCCGAGCATGGTATGGGGTGATTTGCATGTTGAGAGATGGTCCAGCTCTTGCGGGTAGAAATGTTCCACGTATTTTATCCAGCCGGGGCTGCAACTGGTAATCATGGGTAGAGTGGCTCCTTCGCCTGTTAGAGCTTTGGTCAGCCTGGTAAGCAATTCAGTGCCCTCTTCAATAATGGTCAGATCGGCGGCAAAATTGGTGTCGAAAACCTCATCGAAACCCAATTCTCTTAAAGCCGTAACCAGTTTGCCTGTAACCAGGGTTCCCGGTTCCAGGCCGAATTCTTCCCCAATCGCCGCTCTGATGGCCGGGGCGGTTTGGACAATGGTTCGTTTGTTGGGATCATTCAAGGCTTGCCATACATCCTGGATGGCATCGGTTTCGTTAAGGGCACCGACCGGACAAACCAGAGTACATTGGCCGCAATAGGTACAGCTTACAGTATTCAGGGGGAGGCTCATTGCCGGCCCGATAACAGTTTTGAATCCGCGCCGCTGGGCACTGAGGACGCCGACTTGCTGAATTTCGTTGCAGACGGTTAGACAGCGGCGGCAAAGTATGCACTTGGACATATCGCGGGTAATAGACGGCGAAATGTCAAGGCCACCTGCGGAGTGTTCCCCTGAGAAACGGGCTTCTTTTACCCCCAGGCGATGTCCCATGGCTTGCAATTCGCAATTTTGATTGCGCTGGCAATTGAGACAATCTTGGGGGTGATCGGATAATATAAGTTCGTATAATATTTTTCTGGCCTGCCGTACTTTGTTGGTATTGGTTTTAACCACCATACCTTCTCTTACAGCCACCATGCAGGCAGGCTGCAAGTTTTTTGCTCCTTCCACTTCCCCCACGCACAACCTGCAGGCGCCGATTTTATGTATTCCTTCCAGGTAACATAAATTGGGAATATTAATACCGTTTTGTTTGGCCGCATCCAGAATGGTCGTGCCCTCCAAAGCGGAAACTTTTTTGCCATTGATCGTTAAATTAACCATTTTTCCTACCTCCTGTCACAGCGCAAACAGCGCATAGCTTCCGCCATAGCATTGAGTTTATGATAACCTAAGGAAACTTCACAGAAATTGTTTTTCCTGGTCTCAGGATCTACAACCCGCATCGGAAATCTTTCGTGTTCCATGATTTCGTCTTCATCTTTAGGAGTCGGGATTTCAATGGTTTCCCCTTTATTGAGGATGCCTCGACCACCGAGATACAAATCGATGGATGCGGCGGCTTTTTTGCCATCAGCTATAGCCGTAATAACCACATCTGATCCTTTGGCCACGTCTCCCCCGGCAAAAACTCCCTTCATGGTAGTCATAAGGGAATCTTTATCTGTGACAAATGTTCCCCATTCCGTAACTTCCACTTCGTCCATCTGAACAAAAGGAAAATCTGAAGACTGACTGACGGCAGGAATTACCAGATCAGCTTCAATGGTAAAATTGGATCCTTCCTTTATTTTGGGTTTCTTGCGGCCGTCGGTATCAAAACCGTTAGGCTCCAACCTTATACATTCAACGGCGCGGATTTTATCATTACCCAGGAAACGGAGCGGGCTGACCAGCGTCAAGATTTCAATCCCTTCTTCTCTGGCGTCCCGTATTTCTCTGGCATCGGCTGGCATATCCGCCAATGTCCGGCGATAAAGAATTTTTACACTTTCGGCTCCCAGCCTGACAGCCGTTCTGGCCGCATCGATAGCGGTGTTGCCGCCGCCGATTACCACAACCTTCTTCCCGACGTTAATGTCATGTCTTAAATTCACCCGGCGTAAAAAATCCAGACCGTGAATTACACCCTCCAAGTCTTCGCCCGGAATGTTAATCTTATTGGAGAGTTGAGTTCCGGTAGCTATATAGATCGAATCATGTTTTTGCCGCAATTCCTCAAATGATATATCCTTGCCTACTTTGGTGTTGAGATGGATCTTGACTCCTACCTGCTGGATAAGTTTTATTTCATGGGCCAAGATGTCTTTAGGCAGCCGGTACTCCGGTATGCCGAAAGCCAGTACCCCTCCGGCGACAGGTTGAGCTTCATATACTTCAACCTCATAACCCAACCTTGCCAGGTAATAACCACAGGTTAATCCTGAGGGCCCGGCGCCTATAATGCCGACACTTTTGCCATTCTTGGGCAAAACAATATCCTTGGTAAAACCTTGTTCATGTTTAAAGGCATAGTCGGCTACAAACCTTTTTATATCTTTAATGGCTATGGCTTCATCTACCTGACCCCGGCGACATTTGCTTTCACAGGGATGGGTGCAGATTCTGCCGCAAACTGCGGGGAACGGGTTTTCCTGACGGATTAAGTTGTAGGCATCCAAATAGCGGCCGGCGGCAACCAAAGCCATATAACCGGGGACGTTGACATTGGCAGGACAAGCGTTTTCGCAGGGGGAAAGGAATAAAGCCGAACATACCCCTGCCCGGCAATATTTATTTTTAATATGTTCTTCGTATTCTTCCCGGAAATATTTGATCGTGCTTAGTACAGGATTGGGTGCAGTCTGGCCCAAACCGCACATGGCCGTTTCTTTAATATAGATGCCCAATTCTTCCAAGAGCTCAATATCCCCTTCTCGGCCTTGGCCCTGGGTAATGCGTTCCAAGATTTCCAGCATCCTTTTAACCCCGATCCGGCATGGCACACACTGCCCACAGGATTCTTCCTGTACAAATTCCATAAAATATTAGGCCGTATCTACCATGCAAGTATCTTCGTTCATGACGATCAAACCGCCGGAACCCATAATGGCGCCTATTTTGCTAATATTTTCATAATCCACCGGAGTATTTAAGAATTCTTTGGTTATGCATCCCCCGGAAGGGCCGCCGGCTTGAGCCGCCTTAAAAGCTTTGCCCTGTGGAATCCCGTCTCCGATTTTGAACAGGATATCACCGAGACTGATACCCATAGGTACTTCGACTAAACCGGTGTTGACAACATTACCGGCCAAGGCAAAAACTTTGGTTCCTTTGCTTCTTTCCGTACCAAATTGGGAAAACCAATGAGCCCCCTTATGGATAATCGGGGGAATGTTAGCCAGAGTCTCCACATTATTGATAATGGTAGGCTTGCCAAATAGACCTCGTTCGAAAGGAAAAGGAGGTTTTTGCCTGGGTTCACCGCGCCGTCCTTCGATGGAAGCCATTAGAGAAGTTTCTTCTCCGCAGACGAAAGCTCCGGCCCCGATACGGATTTCCAGCTCAAATTCAAAATCTGTACTAAATAAATTCTTGCCCAGCAAACCATAACGACGCGCTTCTTCAATTGCTGTACTCAAACGTTCAACGGCAATTGGATACTCAGCACGAACATATATATATCCTATATTTGCACCGACAGCATAGCCGCCCAGGATCATACCTTCAATTACACTGTGGGGATCTCCCTCCAGGATGCTACGGTCCATAAAGGCTCCCGGATCCCCTTCATCGGCGTTACAGACAAAATATTTTTGGTCGCTTATTGCTTTTAATCCTGCTTCCCATTTTATACCGGTCGGAAAACCGGCACCGCCTCGGCCTCTAAGCCCGGATTTTTTTATCTCCTCCACTACCTGTTGCCGGCTCATTTTGCTTAAAGCTTTGGCAGCGGCAAAATATCCGTCCTTGGCTATATAAGCTTCAATGGAAGAGTAATCGATTTGCCCGCAATTACGCAAAGCAATTTTGACTTGATCTTTAAAAAATGGAATATCATTGATATTGGGTATATATAATTGCCTTGCTTTATCGTAATAGGTATATTTCTCTAAAATGGTGCCGTTGATAATATGTGATTTAACAATTTCTGCTATTTTCTCCGGTGTGACTTTGGTATAAAAGGTTTCATCAGGTTTAATCAAGACAACGGGTCCTAAAGCGCAAATACCCATGCAACCGGTTGTGATGACGGAAATTTTTTCGCTTAAGCCATATCCTTTAAGGCATCTGTCCAGAGCCTCTTTAACTTCACCGCACTTGGAAGATACACAGCCTCCTCCCCCGCAAACCAGTATTTGATAATTATATTCGGCCATTTTCGAATTATATTCTTCTTTGATCTTAACCAGATCTTCCAGGTTCTTTATTCTCATCAAATCACTTCCCTGTTTATACTTTCTTGTTTATTCTGTGTCTTTGAAAGCAATTATTTGTCTTCATGCCCGGAAGCTAATTATATTGAGCCAAAATGTTTTCCAGTTTTTCCGGCTTTACTTGTTTGTAAACCATATCATCAATCATTATGACCGGTGCCAAACCGCAAGCCCCAATACAGCGGGCCACTTCAAAAGTAAAAAGACCGTCTTTAGTCGTTTCACCCACTCCTACGCCAAGAATTTCCTCCAAGCGAGTAATAATTTTCTTTCCGCCTCGCACATAACAGGCAGTTCCTAAGCATACTCTGATTACATGTTTTCCTCTGGGTCGGGTGGCAAAAAAAGAGTAAAAAGTTACTACTCCGGATACTTCGGAAAGCGGCTTTCCCATGCCTTGGGCAATATAGCGCTGGAGTTCAAGAGGCAAACAGCCGAAAATTGCTTGAGCAATATGAAGCACTTGAATCAGGCTGCCTTCACTGTTTTTGTATTGTTTCATTAATTCAGCCAGTTTTTTATATTTCTGTTCATCGTTTTCTTTGGCGCAGCTACATGTGCAGTTTTTCATTTCGGGCATCTTTTTTACCCACCTTTGGCTAATAATTTAAAATTTTTAAATCTTTTCTTGATAAGTATAATTTTCTTTAAATTTGCAGTCAATAAAAGTTTATTTATTACCAATGATTAAAAATTGTTTAATAATAAATTGGTTTTTTATCCTATAACTTAAAAATTAATTTTAAAATGATAATTTAACCAGCTGAAAATATATAAAATGTTTAAACGAAATTATTTTATTTGTTTGAATTAGTTTGCTTGAAGAGAGAATAAGATCGTTAAAAATTAATCCGTTTTTATTTAATACCTTTAAATGCTTGAGTACACAAAAAAAAACTCCCGGGAGTCCCGGGAGAACTGACAACAATTATGATTAAATTGTCAAATGAAAGTAATCGAAAAATTTTATTTGGATATTGCTTTTTGGCTATTACTTGTAGGCACCATCACCGGAATACTCAGGATTTTGAGAGATGGAAAAGTGGAATACCGGACGATCTACTCTTTTTATACGGAGCGGGTTATGTTTCATTCCAGCCGGAATAAAGATCAGGGAAGACCGGGTTAAGAGGTGCATTTCACCATTAATGCCGATTTCAATTTCAGCGCCCAGATCATAAGGATTATTTGGATCACTGCCAAAAAAGCCGATAATTTCACCAAAATCATGGGTATGTTCCTCAAAAACGGGATCCTTTTCCGGCACGGCCACATACCAGGCTGTGTTCATCTGGAAGGATCCTTCCACCACATTGTTATCAATCCACAAGATCCGTTTGGCAAATTTTTTGTACATGGCCTGAAATTCAGGTGAGCCCATATTGGGGTCGTGCAGTTCCTGCACAATGTACTTGCCATATTCACCTTCACAATTCTTAAACATATATAACATCCTCCTTGAGATTATGTATGGCTTAGAGACTCAATTTTTCCGTCAAAGTAAACCAGGTTGCCTTCCAGATAATGCCAGATGGCTATAATTGGTACAAATAAACACTCAGCCAGCACCGTTACCAGGCAGGCCTGGTTCATTTCCGGGATCGGTCTCCATCCAAATATTTTGATTGTCTTTTGGGCGGACTGGTTTAGATTTTATTTTCGTATTTCCCTTTAAACACATCCTTTGGCAATTATGTAATTGGCAAAATTTTACCGTATTATATTTAAACAGTTCAGGGTTAATTTCCTTTATTAATTCTCACTAGATTAAATATTTTTTTAAATAACTTGCAATTAAATTGGTCTTCTGTCTGTGACGTCTTGACTATAGGGTTACCCTATAGTTTACGATATAAACTGGTGCCGGCACTCTTAAATCATGAAATAATTAAATGAAATAGGAGGATTTATGGTACCCGATAAAAATAATTCCATCTGGAACAAGAATTTTGTTATATTGTTGCTGTCCAATTCTTTCTTATGGATGGCTTTTGAAATGCTTACCCCCACCCTGCCTTTATATGTGGAAAACTTGGGCGGCACACCTTCGCAAATCGGTTTGATCATCGGCATCTTAACCATCGCAGCCATGGTTGTCCGACTGTTCGCCAGCAGCATGACAAGTTTTTTGGACAAAAAATTTATTCTGATCATCAGTATGATGCTTTGTACGCTGGCCACGGGAAATTACATATTATCAATTAATTTGGTTTTATTATTTATTTTCAGGGTGGTACACGGTTTAGGCTTTGGAACCGCCACGGTTTATTATGCAACTTTGGCAGCTGAAAACTTACCGGAAAAAAGATTAGGGGAAGGAATGGGTTATTTCGGAATCGGGGAATCGGTTTGTTTATCCATAGGGCCCGTGCTGGGAATTGCCGTTTTGAATATGTATAACTTTAATGGTTTGTTTGCTCTCAGCGCCCTGATTAGTTTGCTGGGCGCCCTCTTGATATTCGGCTTAAGGCGTTACCCCAGCCAAGCCGGTGGACAAGCGGAAAAACAAACCCGTCAAATATCTTTGAAAATTATTGAAAAAAAAGTGTTGCCGCAAGCCGTTTTAATGTTGATTAACGGGGTTATCTTCGGTGGTGTTGTATCCTTTGTTCCGGTATTTGCCAAACAGCAGGGGATTTCCAATGTAGCTTGGTTTTTCTTTATCTCGGCCATCATTGGTGTCGTAGTCAGAATACTATGCGGCAAATATTACGATCTCAAAGGACCACTCTTTGTCCTAGTGCCCACAGGTTTGTGTTTATTGGTCGGAATGCTGCTTATTTCCTACTCTCCTTCTCTGTTAGTACTCAATATAGCCGGTATTTTTTACGGCATTGGCCAAAGCTCAATTTTTTCCGCGTTATTGGCTTGGACCATTAGCTTGGTTGAAACCGAGAACAGAGAGTCGGCCATGAGTTCCTTTTTAAACTCCTTTGATCTGGGCGCCGGCGGCGGCTCTTTTCTGTTAGGCTTTTTCGTCCAGGCGACTTCTTATCAAGCTATGTATATTCTTCTGGCCGCAATGGCCGGTGTTTATGTTCTGTTGACTATTTATTATGTCGACCGGCAAAAAAAATCAAACACAGCAGGCGTTGTGCAAAAGTAATAATTATTGCACTTCTATGGCAATTTCGATAACATAATCTTCCGGGTCCCGAACGGCATAATAACCGAGCAGTTCATATTCATAAGCATTGCCGGCTATTTTTAAGTTTTGCCTGGCAATGAAATCTTTGAGTTTCCGATAGGAAGCGGAGATCGTTTCATAAGAGCCTTTATGGTCCAGCACGGCGTATTTTCCTTTTGGTTTGACGTATAACCAAGAAGAATCATATTTTTTAGTCAGCTTGCAAAAAAAGTATTTCGCTTCATGATATTGGCTTTCTTCCACATTTTTTTGACTGATAATATAGCCTGAAGGAAAGATGTCGAGAAGGCAGTTTTCCATACAATACAGGAATTGTTTATTAATTTTGTAAATCCGGTCTTGAGCGCTATCCTCTTTGCTCAGTTCAACTGCGATAAAAAATTCTTCTTCACAGTCTTCCAGCCTGGGCTCCCCGTAAACGGTATTTAAGGCTCGGCTCGTCACTTCAATTGCGCTTTGCAATAAACGTTGCATACGTTCGATTTTTTGGAGTTCTTTTTCCAATTGTTTTTGCTTTGTGGTCAAGATCTGAAGAAAACCTTTAGTATCCTGGTGTTCAAGATAGCTTTTTATCTCTTTTAAAGAGCTACCGGCGTCTTTTAAAGTTGAAATAATGTCAAAAATTGCGAATTGCCTGAGGGAATAATATCGGTAACCGTTATCTTTAATAACCTCAGGCTTTAAGATTCCTATTTCATCGTAATGAAACAGGGTATGCTTGGTTACACCGCAGATTTTGGCGAATTGACCTGTTGTTAAATACTGTTCTCCGGCTTGGTGCATCTTTTCTCCTCCGAATCAAATGGACTTGATCCCAGTATATCATAATTCCCAATTATAGGAATAGCGGAGAAAATAGCTCTATTCCAAGCTTTCAAATCGCATATCGTAGCGCTCATGATTTGTCCCCGGCAGCCAATTAAGTAATATAGATCAGAAAACGTTATGGTTTATAATATTGAATAATTTTTTTTAATATCTTCATACTAAAGAAACCATAATTTCAAAATAAAAAATAAATCCTGCCAACCATGCAGGATAGTTGATATTTAATTTAGTTGTTGGCGATTGGAATCCATCTATGTTTAAATATACCGTTATACATTTATACCATGATTACAAGTTAAGTTACTCTATATGCACTTTGGTTCCCTGTGGGATATTGTCATATATCCATTTGGCGTCTTCCAACTGCAGGCGGACACAACCGTGGGAAGCCGGACTGCCGAGTTTAGCCGCTTCTTCAGGAATAATATTCTGCTGCCTGTCCATGGGCAAGGAATGGAAAAGATATACTCCCCAGTCTTTAAATGATACCCAGTACTTGGCGCCCTGTTGGTATTTTTCCGAGAAGAACCACTCTCCCCGGTTCTGAATGGTGAAATCTCCGGTTGGGGTTGAATTATTAATTCCGGTGGAAGCTATAAACTCCTTGATTAGATTGCCCTGTTTATAAACCAGAACTTTTTGATCTTTAACAATAACCTCGATGCTATACTCCGACTCTAGCTGGGGTTCGGAGCCACCGGTTACCGCTGTATTAGCTTTTTCTTGAGCGGTGGGATTGTTGTCGCTGTTTTCAGTACTCTCTTGATCAGTGCTGTTTTCCGTGGACTTATCGGCTATTTTTGTATCCTGGGAATCTTGTTTTTCCTCCCCGTCTATATTCCCCGAGTTCTCGGAAACGGAACCTATGTTATCCATAGTTGGGACATCATCCAGGTAAGCATATATAATTCCCGCCATTCCAAGGAATATAAAGACCAGGAATATGGCGCTTGCTATTTTCTTTTGTCTTGAATTGCGTCTTTTCCTTTTTTTCATATTTTCTTTAGCCTTTCATTTTTTATCTGACTACTTATCATGATTGTTTTCATAGTAATAAGTGTTGCTTCTACTGTCAACCCGTTGAATAATTTTAATTGAATAATTAATGGGAGTAAAAAGATCATGCGCAAAATTATTTTTATCTTGTTTTTGCTTGTAGTTCTGGTTCTTCTTACATTAAGTGTTTATTTTTTCTTATGTGAACAAACAGATCGACAACAAGAAGACTCCTCCGATAAAACCAGTGATCTTGGCGATCCAATAATGGACCAGCTAAATGCCATGAGCATGGAAGAAAAGATCGGACAATTGGTAATAGCAGGCGTTGAAGGCTACGAATTTGACGCTAAAGCTCAAGCTCTGATAGAAAAATATAAAATTGGCGGCTTTGTTCTGTTTAAGAAAAATATCAGAGATCCGGAGCAAATGCTGGAGTTGCTCAATTCTCTGAAAAAAACAAACGAGGTTAATTCCATCCCGCTATTCTTGGCTATTGATGAAGAAGGCGGCAGAATTTCCCGCCTACCTGACGAGTTCTGGAAAACTCCGTCCAGTCAAAAGATTGCTGAGATTAATGATAGTGAATTTACTTTTAAACTTAGCAGTATTGTTGGCGAACGGCTAAAAGCTTGCGGTTTCAATATGAATTTTGCTCCGGTATTGGACGTTAACAGCAACCCTAACAATCCTGTTATCGGAGACCGATCTTTTAGTCATGATCCAAGTGTTGTTAGTATACAGGGAATTCAAACTATGAAAGGCCTGCGCACACAAAATATTATCCCTGTAGCCAAGCATTTCCCTGGCCACGGAGATACTGTGGTCGACTCTCATTTGGATTTGCCGGTACTAGATCATAATCTGGATCGCTTATATAATTTGGAACTCATACCTTTTGCCCTGGCCGTAGAAAATCAAATTGAAGTTATTATGTCCGCCCATATTCTTTTACCCAAACTTGATCCCGATAACCCCGCTTCTTTATCCCCCAATATTATTTCTAAAGTTTTAAGGGAAGATTTAGGTTTTGAAGGCCTTGTAATCACGGATGATTTAACTATGGGCGCTGTTTTAGATAATTATGATATCCGGGAAGCGGCAGTGCAGGCCATAATAGCCGGTAGTGATATTGTACTGGTATGCCATGATTTCCAAAAAGAAGAGGCAGTTTTGCAAGCCCTAAGACAAGCAGTGGAAAACGGGGATATTTCTCTTAAACGGATTGAACAGAGTGTGTATAAAATTTTAAAGTTAAAACAAAAATACAATCTCACTGATGAGATTGTTTCTGCCGTTGATTATCGTCTCTTTAACCAAAAACTTGAAACCTTGTACAGGGATTATCCTGGCTTGTCTTATCTTCTTGAACAATAAACCGTTAACAGATTATGGAAAACTTATTGCATCAGAATTATAAATTTTAGGCCGTCTGAAAATACTAGAAAGGGCTGTTGATCAAGTAACTACAAAATATTATTAAGTGAGGTCGGTATATTATGAAAAAAAGGAAACAGGTTTTGATTTTTATTATGTTAAGCATATCCTTATGTTTGTTAGGTTGTTCTCCCGGAAATACAGGGAAGAATACCGGAGAGGATATTGAGAAAGGAATAAAAGATGGCATAGAAGAAATTGAAGAACATTTAAATGATACTATTGTTGATAAACCAAGCTTGGCCGGAATTAAATTAGGAGACAGCAAGGAAACTGTAGAACAAAAACTTGGCAGCAAATACCGAGAAAAGGCTTATGAGGAAGCAGGCCATTTCCCGGAACAATTCTATACATGGGAGTATGATAATGGCACTATAGTCTATATTGGAAAGGATACCGGTAAAGTACTGGAGATCCGTTCTACCGGACAAGGAGTGGGTACTAATCTAAACGTTAAAGTCGGAGATAGCTCCCAGAAAGTTTTTGAGGTCTATCGTGATAAATACACAGAACCGGAAAGTATTCATGGCGGTAAACTGATAGGTGTCTTTAAGGTGGAAGATGGTGCGGCGCTGATATTTGACTTTAATATTGAAGACGGTATTGCCAATCCAGAGGATATTAGAACCGATGACCGAGTAGAAAGGATTATCCTAACCTATCCGTCTCATATAGATGAAAGTTTTTAATTGCTCTTTATTCGGCTCTTTCCCTATTGGAAGCATTACCTTCCCAGTAGGGATTTTCTGTATTCTCGGCCGACTTAGTCCTTTGCCTGTCTGGATCAACCTTAAGCCAAGGTAAATAGTCCCGGCTGATATTCATCATGCTTCTGCTTCTATCTCTTTTATTATTTAATTCCAGCATTTTGTGGTAAAGAATACTATGCCTCATTTCGTTGTTATATATTTCCATAACGGCAATATCTACAAAATTATCGTTGGCATAAAGAAAATTATTCCAAGAACGGTTTATTTGGTCTATTAACCGGCGCAATTCTGCTTTTAAGGTTTCGGTCTCCGAAGGCACTTTTTGTTCCGGGCCGCTGTGGAAAAATTTATTGAGTTTTTCCTTCATCCCTGTACCGGAATTACCCATACCGACACCCCTTTTTTAGCTTATCGTTAATAAGTAGTCCCTAAAATCGATTTTTATGACAAGCATTTAATCGCTAATGGACAATTTTTATAATTTATTCCGGTTAAAGGTTAGAAAGGATTAATGCTATTTGGAATCGGCATAAAAAAAACGTTCCGGCAGGAACGTTTTTCTTCATAATATCTAAAATGAACTATTGCCTTCAGCAATGACTTTTATATCAAAATATTAAGGCAACCGATCAGAAAGCCGAGTAATGCTCCCAGATTGATAATAGCCCTTAATTCGTTTCTCATCACGGAAAGTACCAGTTTTTCGATTTCCAATGCATTCATGGCATTGATCTTTTGTTCAATAACGCCAGCAATGTCAAGGTGTTTAATAAACTCCGTCGCTTTGGTCCCAATGAATTGGGTGTACATTTTGTCCGCTAAGTAGTGCACTCTGTCTCGTTCCAAACCGATATCCGTCAGGATTTCACCTATTGGTCGGTTTTCAAATTTTTCCAGCTCCTGATTAATAATGGGTCTAAGGATCTCATTCCCGTTTTCCAAAAGATAAGCTTCAAACATGGCTCCCAACGTGGTAGTCAATGAATCTATCAGCCTGTCGTTGGCCATAAGGGATAGCATTGTACCTTCAAGTTTTTGCTTAATAAGCCGCTTGCTTTCCTCGGCGATAATTTTGCCCAGGTCCAATTTGGCTATACCGGTGATGATTTTTTGGTTAATTGCATTTTTCAGATATGCTTTGCCATAAAGATAATCCTCTTCGGAAAAACATTCAGCCAGCAAGGTTTTAAAAGTATGCCCTTTTTTTGCGGAAAGAAGATCAGTAAGTTTGTTAACTACCATCTCTTTCAGGCCCTTGTCCAACAGCATTTTTTCAATGTCTTCAGAGGTCAAGAGATTATTGCCAACTGTTGTTCCGATAGCTCTGGCCAGCTGACTTTTTCTTTTGGGAATAATTCCCGGGGTGAACGGCAGTCTGAATCTTCCGATTTTTAGCGGGTGCAAGGGGCGAAAAAGCATCCTAACTGCCAGGTAGTTCGTAGCATAGCCAATCAAAGATCCGATGAGAGGTCCGGCCAAAAGATTAAGTATATTCATTTATGTTCTCCATTCCAGATTATAGGCTTTTTAGTAGTATCTATTTCCGTCTTAAACGAATTTATTTTATTATATTCGAGTTATTTCCTCAAGATAAGAAGGCCGAATTTTTGCTTCACCTTGATTTCTGTCAATGTTTTCATAAAGCCAGCAATTCGGTAATTTTACGCTTGTAATTAAGGAAGGATTCCGACACCAAGAACTCGCCGGCGCGGGGACGAGGCTGATCAATTGTTATTTCCGCTGTTATTTTTCCAGGCGGTCCGGTCATGATATAGATCCTGTCGGAGAGCAAAATAGCCTCATCGATATCATGGGTAATGAACAAAGCAGCCATATTGATGCGTTCCATAAGCGCCAAATACCAACGGTGCATAGCTCTTTTGGTGATAGCGTCCAAGGCTGAAAATGGTTCATCGAAGAGAGCGATATCCTTGGAAAACAGATAAGTGCGTAGAAGTGCGGCGCGTTGGCGCATTCCTCCCGACAATTGGGAGGGATATTTATCCTGAGTTCCGGCGATGCCAAAGTCTTCAAAGTACTTGAGAGCTTCCAATCGGGCTTTATGTTTATTCATGCCCCGGATAAAAAGGGGCAAAGCCACATTATCCAAAACTTTGAGATGGGCTTGCAAAAGGTCTTTTTGTTGCATATAGCTTATTTTCCCGGCCTGTCCGGTGATATCGTGCCCATCCAGCAAAACTTGACCCTTGTCCGGCTTTGTAACCCCCGCAATCACGTTAAAAAGCGTGCTTTTACCAATGCCGCTGACCCCCAGTAAACTTACCAGCTCATTTTCCCTTAAAGTAATATTTATATTTTTGATAATTAATTCACCGGCATAATATTTACAGATATCTTTAGTTTCCAGCCGGATTCTTTTCATTATTTTATCCCTTTCCCAATATTTATCAGCTTTAATCGCGGCTTTACTGAGGCAGATAATCGTTGGTAAATCCTGTGCCGGGTGCCAGTTTCTCGCTTATAAGCTGATTGTCATACATCCAGGCATAAAAGCTGTCCCAGCGCTTAGGATCAATATATCCCCATTGCTCTACTTCAGCTTTATATTGTTGGCTTAAATATTTTTGACTGGCTTTGGCAATTTCCGGGTCAACTTCCGGCGCATGTTTTACAAGAATTGCAGCTGCTTGTTCGGGATTGGCAATGGCGTATTCATAGCCTTTGGCCACAGCTTCTAAAAACTTCCTGGCTGTTTCTTCGTTATTTTTCAGATAAGTAGAACTGGAAGCTATAACCGGGGTATAATAATCCAGCACAGGATCAATATCTTTAAAAGCAAAGAAATTAGTACTCAGGCCTTTAACTTCGGTTGCTATGCCGTCCCAGCCATAAAAAACCCAAACCGTATCTACATCGGTTTGCAAGGCCGAAATCACGTCGGTTACTGTGTTCGGTATCATTTTAACTTTGCTGAAATCCCCGCCGTCTTTGGTAATAACCTCTTTCAATATTGCTTTTTCAATGGGGGTATCCCAGGAGGCATAAACTTTATTTTCCATGTCTTTTGGTCTTAATATTCCCTTTTCTTTTAAAGAAATAATACCTGAGGTATTATGCTGCAAAATCGCGGCCACGGCCACCACGTCCAGTGGATTGCTGGAAGTCAAAGCGGAAGCCATCTCATCTTGGAAACTGACGCAGAATTGAGCTTTGCCCGCCGCTACCAAAGGTAAAGCCCCTCCTTCAGGTGGTTGGATTATATCTACTTGAAGACCGGCCTCATCGAAATAACCTTGATCCAAGGCAACATATACTCCCGTATGATTGGTATTGGGTGTCCAGTCCAAGACAAAAGAAATATTTTCCTTTTCATCGTTTGGTCCAGCCTGACCTTGCTGTTGAGCGCAGCCTGGGCTAAGAATTAGCAAAATGGCAATAACAAAAACAAAGGTGATTTTTTTCATCATACTAGTTCTCCCTTTCTAAGAATCATTAATTATTTTGGCTAATTAAAATTTAATTTAATTTAATTTAATAATTTTTTATTGGTTGTGATAGTTGAGTTTACTCCTGCTTTTCTCCCTCACGGAGCCCATAAATCCAAGGCATTGTTTTACGTTCAATAAGTTCAACTGCTTTTATCAGGAGCAAGCTTAGAATGGCTATAAGATAAATTACGGCAAACATTTTATCAAAAGCATATGATTTGCGTACACGGGTCATATAAACTCCCAAACCGCTATTCCCGCCCAGCCATTCGGCAATAACTGCGCCTACTATGGCATAAGAGACGGATATCTTCAAACCAGAAAAAAATCCCGGCAAGGCATTGGGCAACTTAATGTAGCGATATATTTGCCATTTACTGGCCCCCATAGCCCGCATAAGATTGATTGCATCTGAATCGGAGTTTTTAAAGCCTCCTAACAGGGCTATAGTTATGGGGAAAAAGCAGGTTAGAACCACAAGCGTAATTTTGGGGGCCATGTCATAGCCCAACCACAGAACCAGCAAGGGAGCAATTGCTACAGTGGGAATAGTTTGGCTTATAACCAAAATAGGATGAAAAGCTTTGTAAACTCCCTCAAAATGGTCCATAATTAGGGCAATAACAAGAGCCAAAATAATACTCAAAGTTAGTCCGGTAAAAGCCTCCGTCAGGGACACTTTGGCGTGATGCATCAGTTCCGAAAAAGAATCGCCAAAGGCTTTAAGGACATCAAAGGGCGAAGGTAGCATAAAGCCAGGAACCAGACCGGTTGCCGTAATTAGGTGCCAGACAAATAATAACCCGGCTAAGACAAACAGCGGATATAGATTATTGATGTTTGGCAACTTTTTCATTTATGGTCCAAATCCCGCCTTCAGGCGCATAGTTTATTTTAATGTAGGACATGACGCTTGGGGCTCCTTGCTCAATGCAGATAAGTTGGCAACGTTTTATAATTTCCATAAGTTGTTCAAACTCTCCCTCAATGGTGGTTTCAAAAGGGCCAACAAAAACATTAAGCCCGGTAGATTTAAGGTAAGCAATTACTTCATCCACTATGTGCAAAAGTTTTTTGTCCTCGACTTTTGGTAGTACTTGAATGGCTACACTGGCATTGATCATATTCATTACTCTCCTTGATTC
>JAAYII010000183.1 GCA_012523535.1 Peptococcaceae bacterium | reverse complement strand
TTAAGCGCCGTACAACCATCGGAGGCTTCGACGACATCACAATGATTAAAATTCAGAACTTCACGCATAAATGCCCTGAAGCCCTTGTTGTCATCAACAACCAAAACCTTCATGACATCTCTCCCAGCAAAGCCTTATTTACGTTTGTAATTTACTATCTTTATTATTACTTCAATATTCTATCACTTCTTTATTACCACTTTTTCTTTATGCCATATAATTATAGCATTATTAAAAAAAATTGGAAATACCTGAGATAAATCTTTTTAATTATAAATGGCAATCTTGTTCATATTTAACAAAACTATGAGTTTCTATTTGGAACATACTATTAGAACATATATTTGAAAATTAATTTTTGTTTTTTATAAACTATGCTTTTTCCATTTTGGAGTAAGTTTATAATTACCTTTTTAATTATCTATTAAGAATTTGAATTTAATGGTTTGAATTCTACATAAAAGGTTGTTCCTTCCGGTCCTGTTTCAATATTTATATCTGCGTTATGACGGGTGGCAATACCGTAACAAATACCTAATCCTAGGCCCGTCCCGTTTTGTTTCGTGGTGAAAAAAGGAGTTCCCAGTTTCTCCAGTACTTCGGGCTTAATGCCGCATCCTTGGTCTTTAATGGCCAATACCACTTTTTGGTCCCGGCAGTAGGTTTTGATCGTCAATGTACCGCCGGCCGGCATCGCTTCAAAGCCGTTACGGACAAGGTTTAAGATCATTTGCCTTATTTCTTTGTTATTTAACAATAGCTTGGGTATCGGAGATAATTCTACTTGAAGATAATGGTCATTGGCATAACCATCGGCCTCAATCAGGGGTTTTAAAGATTCAATAATACTGTTTAAATCTTCTTCTTTCATATTGGTTAGCGTATTTCGGCCGATGGAAAGAAATTCGGATATAATATGGTTGGCACGGTCAAGTTCCTCAATCTTAGTAGTAAAATAATGATCGTAGTGGCTTAAATCCTTCTTGGTTTGCAGAATTTGCAGAAAACCTCTGACGGCAGCCATGGGATTTCTCACTTCGTGACTAATACCCGCTGCCATTTCTCCGATCAGGTTTAGTCTGTCCAGTTTAATCATTTGTTCCCGGTAAGAATTTTGTTCCGTGATATCTTCAACAAAGGCAATTGTAACCTCATTGTACCCTTTGGATAAAACGATTGTTGTGCGAGTCCATATATAGTTGCCGTTTTTATGGATATAACGTTTTTCCAGTTCGTAATAATCCCGTGTTCCTGCCAGCAATTCCTCAGTCAATAAATTTTCTTTTTCCAGATCGTCGGGATGGGTTATAGTCGCCCAGTCCATATGAGCAAGTTCTTCCGCCGAATAGCCGATTATATTCTCAAAAGCTTTATTGCAGCGGATAATTTTGCCGTCTCTTCCTTTGGTGGCAATACCCAGTTTGGATTTATCAAAAACCGCCTTAAAATCGGCTTCTGTTCGCTCACGCTGTTTGATTTCTTCTCTCAACATATTCTCAATATTTATCTTGTTGGTAATATCATGGGTTATGATTGAAGCTCCATAAATTTTACTATCTTCCCCATAGAGAGGAGATATGGATAAAGAAACGTGAACTGTTTTTCCGGATTTGGTTCGGCGAGTGGTTTCCAGTTTACTAATGCTTTTTCCCTCATTGATGGCGTTTAAAATCTCCTGGTCATTGGAAAGCAGTTCTTCCGGGGTTAGGATGGATATATGCTGTCCAATTATTTCCGAGGCTTGATAACCGTAAATTTTTTCCGCAGCTTTATTCCAGAATTTAATATAGCCGTCACTTGTTGTACTCATGATTCCGTCCACTGAGGATTGGACAATGGCTGCCAATTGATATAATTTTTTTCTATAATTTTTTTCCGTGGTGATATCGGTATAAAATACAGCGATCCCTTTGCCGAATGGATAAGCACTGTACCGGTAGAAATTTTTATCCGGAAAAGGAGATTGTGCTTCCCAATGGTACGGGACGGCTTGTTTTTTTACTTGTTCCAGTTTCTGTTGAAATTGAGAGCCTATTGCTTCGGGATATTCCTGCCAGATATTTTTACCGATCAATTGATCTTTGGTGAAAATTGTTTGGCTGGAATCTTTGTTTAAATAGACGAATTGCCAGTTATTATCCAGAACAATACATCCGATGTGTTGGCTTTCAATCAAGATTTTCAGAAAAGTGTTGGCTATCTCGAGTTGCTTTTTGGTTACAGTCGTATTATTTATATCTTTATCATTAAGAGTTTTAAGATTTTGGCTGAGACTTCTTTTAATAATGGCCATCATTATTCCTAAAAATATCATCCCTAAAGCCAGAACTTTGATGATATGTTTTATCAGTAAAAAAACCAAGTCCGCCTTTTTCACGTTAGTCCAGGTGTGACCGATAATTTTTCCCTGATAAGAAACCGGAACGGTAACCCCAATAATCGCTTTCCCCGACCAGTTTAATGACGTGTTGTGCACAAAAAACTCGGGTTTTTGTGATTGATAGGACATAAAATAAGGTTGATCAGAGGGGATTTCGGTCAGTAGGTTCGGATTAAAATTAGGGGCAATAGCAGCGATGGTATTTAGTTCCTTATCATAATAACCAAGTCCATACTGCGGGTAACGATTGGAAATGCTGTTAAGCGATGGTTGTAAGATCTTGTTTATGGCCAGCACTTTTTGGTCAGGAGGAATATTTATGTCCTGTTTGATATTAGCCAGTTCTTGATGATAAGT
>JAAYII010000182.1 GCA_012523535.1 Peptococcaceae bacterium | reverse complement strand
AGTTGCAGATGTTCTGATGCCCGCAAGTGTGCAGAAACCAAATCAGGATTTTCCAAACGCTCAAGAAGGGTCGAATTTATACGACAATTCATTATTCGCGTTATTGTTGAATTGTTTATGCGGGGCGGAGGAACATACTATTGAACAATCGGGGCAAAAGCAATTTTCTGTCCAGCAGGATGATCTTTTTCCTTCTTACCAAGGGCAGGATGTCTATGCCTTGATTGTTCAAAATTTAATTCCGGCAGGCATGGAGGCCAATTCCGGATCATCCGGGGATCTTGACAGTTTTCCCTTGCTGAGTTCAATTCTCGAAGAGAAGCCAAATTTAACAACCTTATTCGCTTACCTGGAAAATCTTTCTGAAAGAATTAAAGCTTTGGCCGGAGAAAAGCTTGGTCCGGGGCAAGCGATCTATCAAGAAAGAGTTGCACTTTTTCCAAACAATAAAGTAGAAAACAATTCAATCCAGCAGGGAGACAATCCCCCAGCTTTCGAATCGCAAGGGATTGAAGGTTCGACAGCAAATTCTTTTGATCCAGCGGAGTTGGATAATTATAAACTAATTGAACAATATTGGCGGCAACTCTCCGGCAAAATTGAGCCAGCCAAAACCTTTAATGATATTTTCATTGACAGGACGGTTTATGCCGCAGTATTAAAGAAACTGGCAAGTCAAACCAACGGTCAAGCCGTAGAAAAGACAATGTATACCCCTATTCAAACTGCTGAATCCGGGGAGCTTGGCCATATCTCCACAAACGGTCAGTTGTCATCTTCCTGGCTTTCAGGAAAGGCAGCGGAAAACGGCGAAAATCCGTCATCCTCAATACAGTCTACTTCGGACTTTAAAGCGAAATATACCATATCGAATAATACAGAACGGGAAGATGGGGACATTCAATTTTCCAAACAAAGCGAGCCGAATTGGACCAAGCAACCTGACAGCAGTCAAGCCAAAGAGCTTGGAGGGGGCATTAATACAATACTTGCGCCCGGTCAGGGTCTTTATTACGGCCAGGGAATGGCTTTGGAGGCTAGGAATGCTACAGCATTGGATTCAGCTAGAATATGGGCGCAGGTAGTGGAGAGCCTTAAGAAGCAGAATATAAAATCTGCAGAGGTTAAAGAGCTTACTCTTCAATTACAGCCGGAGGAATTAGGTGAATTAAAAATTTACTTTAAGATGGAAAACGGCAAGCTCCATTTGACTATGACTGCTGCAGAACAAACGACCAGTATCATACTGCAGCAAAGTATACCGGAATTAAGAAACGGACTTATCCAGGCAGGAATTCTTTGCGGAAACCTGGAAATGGGCTATAAGGAAAGTGATCAACAGCCAACCCAGGATAGAGAAAACAGGCAATACAATTACGGCAGCGAATCCGGTGAGGAAGAAAGAGAAAACAATAGTCTAACGCCGTTAAGAGTATCTTATTTATCGTCTAATTTGTCCGGCGGCAGGATAGATTTGAGCGCTTGATAAGATGTCATATTTGGAATTTGCAAAGGAGAAAGGTGCAATGTCTTCAATCAGTGCTACATCAGGGTGGGGAACAGTAGCCACAACGACCGGAATAAACAATTCTTCTCCAGCGGTGGAACTAAAGCAGGATTTGTTAAAACTTTTAATTGCTCAGCTAAAAAACCAGAATCCGATGTCACCGATGGACAATACTGAATTTGTTTCTCAATTGGCTCAGTTCAGTTCCTTGGAGCAAATGACTAATGTGGCTACAGCTGTCCAAGAACTAAGAAATAGTATAATTGCCCTTAACAGCCAATCCCTAATAACCCAAGGGGCGGCTTTGATCGGCAAGGAAGTGACCGGTTTGGTCGATACCGGAGAAAGGGATGAAAACTGGAATCCGATCAAAAAGGAAATAACCGGGATTGTTTCTTCCGTAAAATGGGCAGACGGTGCCCTGACTTTGCTGGTTGGTGAGAATTCACTAAAACTGGAAGATATAGTTGAGATCAAAAATGCGAATATCCAAAATCAGTCAGTAGAATAAGACCAATAAAAAAGTTCAAGAGGGAGGAAAACCTTTATGATACGTTCACTGTACTCAGCCATTACCGGGCTTAAAAATCATCAAATCAGCATGGATATTATTGGCAATAATATAGCCAACGTTAACACCCCCGGCTTTAAAAGAGAACGGGCCAGCTTCTCCACTATGCTCGGCCAGGAAATCCGAGGCACCACCGCTCCAGTGAAGGACGCGAGTGACAATACTATAGTT
>JAAYII010000002.1 GCA_012523535.1 Peptococcaceae bacterium | reverse complement strand
ATATATACCCACTCTGTGGCATCCGGATAAAACCAGATGCCTTCTCGCTAACGGTGAGAAGCCGTTCACGCTTACCCACTTGATGCCAAAGCCAATATCTAAGCAAAGTAGTTTATTAGTCTTGACATCAAAGCTTCAGCAGACAGCTCCGGGGTGAGTCCATCCTTACCTGCGCACTGTTTCACAGCAACCAACAGCTCTCTGAAGCGCATCGGGCAAAGTGTTTTTCCCCATCATGGCCTTTATCTGAATTATGGTTTTATCTAAATTTTAGAGTATGCTAACAAATTTTGGCCAACTTGTCAAGCGGGAAAATTGTAAAAGGTCAGAAGTCCATAAAGAATAATCGCCGCTAAAATAATAAGCCAGATGATAAGTTTTATCGTTTGATTTTTCTTGAGTATAAGACTGAGACCGACCCCGATTAATAGCAATGGCCAGAGCTTCCCTAAAGAATCAAAAAACATCTCAATTAAAGAAAAGGGAACGACATTTATATTCTTAAGCAACCATATTGCCCCGATGAGAATTAGAATTATTCCTAACCAAATGTTTTTTGCCATTATTTTGTTCTCCTTGCCCCATAAAGAATATATAAGCCAAGAACAATTATTGCCGCGGGTATTATTATGCTCAGGTCAAACCATTGGAAAAATCGGTCAATTAAAAAAATTGAGCCCACAACAATCAGAACAATACCCAGAACTTGCTTGCTTTTTTCCTTATCCGCAGCGGAATTCCCGTTGGGATAAGAGTCAGCAGATACAGAGGGATTTTGTTCGGGCATGATAATCCAACAAACAAGATAAGCCAGAATACCAAAGCCTGCAAAAGCGGACAGCAGCCAGACTATCCTGACAATTGTGGGATCTATTTCGAAATAATCCGCTACCCCGGCGCACACCCCGGCAATGATTCTCTCTTCCTTTAATCGGCATAATCGTTTGCTCAAAGTAATCAACCTTTCTATATAGCTTTAATATATTATATTCTTCTTGCGGTGTCCATGCCTGAAATAGCGAATAATTCCCGCTTAGGTTGGAAAAATAAATTTGCTGCATTTTATGGGACTTAAGGGGGAGAGTATTCTGGTAGCAGGCAATAATGTAGCAGGGAATAATAAAGAAGTACTTCATTTAGGAGTTGATGTTGGTTCCACCACTATTAAAATTGCTATCCTTGATGATAATGATCAGGTAATTTTCAATCGTTATGAAAGGCATTATTCGGACATCTGGAAAACCCTTAAAGAAATTATGGAGGAAGTTCACCACAAATATCCGGCAGCCCTCTTTACTCTGGCTGTGACCGGCTCAGGCGGTCTTTCCGTCTCGGAAAAGCTGGGTTTATCTTTTATTCAGGAAGTAGTGGCAGGCAGTAAAGCAATCCAAAGATTTATTCCCCAGACAGATGTCGTTATCGAACTTGGCGGGGAAGACGCCAAAATTACTTTTTTTCAAAACGGTTGGGAACAGAGAATGAACGGCATTTGCGCCGGAGGAACGGGTGCCTTTATTGATCAAATGGCTATTTTGTTGCATACCGATGCCGCCGGTCTCAACTCCCTAGCTGAGAATTTTCGAGTGATTTATCCCATTGCTGCCCGCTGCGGGGTTTTTGCCAAATCGGATATTCAACCTCTTTTAAACGAAGGGGCTCGCAAAGAGGATATTGCTGTTTCCATTTTCCAGGCTGTTGTCAATCAAACCATAGGCGGATTGGCTTGCGGACGCAGAATAAAAGGTAAAGTTGCTTTCTTGGGCGGCCCCTTGCATTTTCTACCCCAACTTCGAAAGCGTTTCCAAGAGACCCTGGGTTTGGCTGAAGAGGATATGATTGTTCCTGAAAACTCTCAAATTTATGTTGCCATGGGTGCGGCTTTGGCTTCCAAAACGGATAAAGTCATCACTTCTGATCAATTATTAAATAAAATGAAGACATCAAAAAGAGACTTCATGTGGGAAACAGCCAAATTGGACCCCCTCTTTGCCAATGATGAGGAATACCAAAAATTTCTTCAAAGGCATGCCAGGGCAACGGTTCAGAAAAAATCCCTGGTCAATCATAAGGGACACTCTTTTCTGGGAATGGATGTAGGCTCCACTACCACCAAGGCCGTTCTGATTGATGAAGAGGGGAATTTGCTTTATTCCTTTTACGGCAACAATAACGGCAAACCCTTACAGTCGGCTATTGATTGCCTAAAAGAAATCTATGGACGGCTGCCGTCCCAGGCAGAGATTTCCTATGCCACCGTAACCGGCTATGGAGAATATTTGATTAAAAATGCCTTGAAATTTGATGACGGCCAGGTGGAAACAGTGGCTCATTTTACGGCGGCCAATCATCTTTTGCCCGGAGTCAATCTTATTTTGGACATCGGCGGCCAGGATATGAAATGCCTGAAAATCAAAGATGGAATTATAGAAAATATTATGCTTAATGAAGCTTGTTCTTCAGGTTGCGGTTCATTTATTGAAACTTTTGCCAAGTCTTTGGAGATGAATGTCAGCGATTTTGCTGCAGAAGCAATAAAGGCAAAAGCTCCCGCCGATTTGGGCTCTCGCTGCACGGTGTTTATGAATTCCAAAGTTAAGCAAGCCCAGAAGGAAGGGGTGGCTATTGGGGACCTGGCGGCGGGTTTGGCTTATTCGGTTATTAAAAATGCATTATATAAGGTAATAAAAATCAAAAGCCCGGCTGACCTGGGAGAAAAAATAATCGTCCAGGGAGGGACTTTTTTAAATGATGCCATTCTGCGCAGTTTGGAACAAACAATAGGCCGCGAAGTGGTCCGGCCCAATATTGCGGGTTTAATGGGAGCATACGGGGCAGCTTTGTTGGCCCGGAAAAAATGGCGGGCAGGTATTTCTTCCGGCTTGATTTCCGCTCAGGAACTGGACAACTTTACAGTCCAATCCACCATAACCCGTTGTGGAAAATGTACTAATTCCTGTCTTTTGACCGTAAATTGTTTTAGTGACGGCCGCAGACTGATTACCGGTAACCGCTGCGAAAGGGGTGCCGGCCAAAATAAAGTTGAAAACATTCCCGATCTTTATGAGTATAAATTCAAGCGTTTGTTTGATTATACTCCTCTCGCTCCGGAAAAAGCGTTTAGAGGAATAATCGGTATTCCACGGATTCTGAATATGTATGAAAACTATCCCTTTTGGTTTACTTTCCTTACTGAACTGGGTTTCAGAGTGGAATTGTCTCCCGTATCCAATCGCAAAATCTATGAACTGGGAATGGAGACCATTCCGTCGGATACGGCCTGTTATCCGGCGAAAATTGCCCATGGCCATATTGTGGCTTTGATTAAGCAAGGGATTAAGTATATATTTTATCCTTGCATCCCCAAAGAGATCAAGGAATTCGAAGGTGCCGACAACTGCTATAATTGTCCCATTGTTACGGGCTATGCGGAAGTGTTAAGAGCCAATATAGATATTATTCGCGAGCAGGGCGTCAAATTTCATAATCCCTTTTTGCCTTATCATGATCCCCAAAAGCTTGTCAAAAGATTATATGAAGAATTTCGGCAATTTTCCGTTTCCTGGTCAGAAATAATTCGAGCCGTCGACAAAGCCTGGGCGGAAGACCGCAAATTCAAGCGGGATATTCGGCAAAAAGGGGAAGAAGTGATCAAATGGCTTAAGGATAACGGCCGGGATGGCTTAGTATTATCGGGTAGGCCTTATCATCTTGACCCGGAAATAAACCATGGTATTCCCTCCCTGATAACTTCCCTGGGCTTGGCTGTTTTAACCGAGGATTCAGTAGCCCACCTCGGTCAGGTGGAGCGTCCTTTAAGGGTGCTCGATCAATGGATGTATCATTCCCGCCTTTATCAAGCGGCCGATTTTGTGTCCCGCCAGAATAACCTGGAATTGGTCCAGCTTAATTCTTTTGGTTGTGGACCGGATTCCATTGCCGCTGAACAGGCTCAGGAAATCCTGACTAAAAGGGGAAAAATATTTACTCTTATTAAGATAGACGAAGTGAGCAACTTAGGAGCGGTAAGAATAAGACTTAGGTCGCTGCAGGCCGCAATGGAGGCCAGAAAAGACAACGATATTAAGGTTGCAGCCAACACTCCGGAGCAAAGCGGTTATCCCAGGCCTTTATTTACAAAAGAAATGCGCAATACCCATACCATTATCGCTCCCCAAATGGCTCCTATTCATTTTGAACTAATCCAGGAAGTAGCCCGTTCCGAAGGATATCGCCTCGAAGTACTGCCCAAGGTGGAGAAAGAGGATATTGAAGAAGGGCTAAAATATGTCAATAATGATTCTTGCTACCCATCCATAATCATTATTGGCCAGTTGCTCAGAGCGCTAAAATCGGGCCAATATGATTTGAACAATACTTCGATTGTCATCAGCCAAACAGGAGGCCCATGCCGGGCCAGCAATTATCTGGCCTTACTGAGAAAAGCTTTGCGCAGTAACGGCCTGCAACATATCCCCATTCTTTCCCTCAATGTTGCGGGCTTGGAAAAGAACCCGGGCTTCAAACTTACCTTCTCCATGGGCCGGAAGGCTATTTTGGCCGTGCTTTACGGAGATTTGTTGATGAAAGCCCTTTACAGGGTTAGGCCCTATGAAGTGGTGCCCGGGAGCAGTGAGCGGCTATTAAGGCATTGGCTGGAAAAGTGCAAAGCCGATGTGAATAATATAGATCGCAACAGATTCAGAGAAAATGTAAGGAATATTGTGCATGACTTTGATAAAATAGAAATCAGGGAAGAAAGAAGGCCACGGGTGGGATTGGTGGGAGAAATTCTGGTTAAATACCATCCCGCCGCCAATAACAATATGGCTGAATTTCTGGAAAAAGCAGGGGCTGAAATTGTTGTTCCAGGATTGATGGAGTTTTTCCTGTACTGCGGTTATGGCTGGGTATTCGAACACCGTTATCTGGCCGGTGATTTCAAAAAAAGAATTGCCGGCAATATCTTTGTAAAATATGTGGAAAGTTACCGCCAGGATGTGCGGGAGGCTTTAAAAGAAAGTAATAAATTTAGTATCCCGCCTACAATTTATGAAATGGCTGAAAGCATAAAAAACATACTTTCTCTTTGTAATCATTCCGGCGAAGGCTGGCTGCTTACGGCGGAAATGGTTGAACTAATAAATGAGGGAGCCGCCAATATCATTTGCATGCAGCCCTTTGCTTGCTTGCCTAATCATATTACTGGTAAGGGTATGATCAAGACCTTAAAGGATATCTACCCTCAAACCAATATTGTAACCGTGGACTATGACCCGGGAGCCAGTGAAGTAAACCAGATCAACAGGATAAAACTTATGCTGGAAAAAGCCTTTATGAACCTCTCTGCAGCGCAGTAATAAAGAAGAAACCCGAAACAATATAATTTTAGTCGGGTTTCTTCTTGGAGAGGGATTTATTATTCCTATTTATGGTAATTATAAAACCTTAAAATAAGATTAGAGAAATAACATTGGAGAAATTTTTTGTCAAGTCCTATGTTTAGTTCGAGGCGCAGGTCTTAATTAAGTGAAAATCTGAACAGAATAAAACAAGTGTATTGCATAAATATACATTAAAGAGTATAATAATTCAAAATGCCATTGGACTATTTTAAATTGATTATATAAATAAAGGAGATAAAAAAATGGTTAAACTTAATGAAAAGTTTAAAGGAAGAGATTTTATCTGCT
>JAAYII010000181.1 GCA_012523535.1 Peptococcaceae bacterium | reverse complement strand
TTATCGTACAAGTCTTTGCCCATGCCCACGTATTGCGAACCCTGGCCGGAAAACAAAAACGCAATCATTGCCCAACCTCCTGTCCCTTATCGGCTAAATCGGGGTAAAGATCAGTTTCCAGGTCCCGTGCCCGGCGCAGGCAGTCCATGGTCTGGGCAAACAGCTCTTCGATGATTTCCCGGCAGCTTTTCTCTTCCTTCACCAGGCCGGCGATTTGTCCGGCCATTACCGATCCGTATTCTATATCCCCCTCCTGCACGGCCCTGCGCAAGGCGCCTACGCCTAAAGTCTCGTATTCTTCCAAAGGAGCGCAGTTTCTTTCCAAGTCCAAAAACTTCCTGGCCAGCTTATTTTTTAAGATTCGGACGGGATGCCCCGTGGGTCTGCCCGTGACCACAGTGTCCGTGTCCTTGGCTTTTAAGACCCGCTCTTTATAATTGCGGTGGACAGTACATTCTTTGGCCACCAGGAATCTGGTGCCCAGCTGGACCCCGCTGGCTCCAAGCATCAAAGCGGCTGCAATGCCCCGCCCGTCGGCAATTCCGCCGGCGGCAATAACCGGTATTTTGACTGCATCCACCACCTGGGGCACTAAAGCCATGGTTGTCAGTTCCCCCACATGTCCTCCGGATTCCCCGCCTTCAGCAATAACCGCGTCAACCCCTTCTTTTTCCATCCGCCGGGCCATGGCCACCGAAGGAACGACCGGGATTACCGTTATACCGTTTTCTTTCCATTTTTTAATATATTTGCCTGGACTGCCGGCCCCGGTGGTAACCACTTTGACTCCCTCTTCGCAGACCAAATCGGCTATCTGGTCGGTGAATTCGTTCAAAAGCATAATGTTAACACCGAAGGGTTTGTCCGTGAGCTGTTTGACTTGCCTGATCTGTTCCCTCACATATTGCGGGGGAGCGGTACCGGCGGCAATAATGCCCAACCCTCCGGCATTGGATACGGCGGCCGCCAAGGAACTGTCCGCAATCCAAGCCATTCCCCCTTGAAATAAGGGGTATTTTAGACCTAGCTGATAAAAAAAATCAAACCTATTCATGACAATCTCCTTACTCTACCTTTGCCCGAAATTTATAATTCTTTTTTGCCGCAAATCTTTTGCTCTCACAAACCATTAAATAATTCCTTTATTAAATTTAAATAATTCCTTTTATCTGCCGAACCATATAATTTTAAATTTGCCAAATCTTTTAATCATTTCTTTTGGCCCGCCGTGGTCCATTTTATGAGATGAGCCCCGTAGGTTAAACCGGCGCCGAAACCGGCAATGATGATCAGATCTCCGGACAACAATTGCCCCTTTCCGGCCATTTCATCAAGGGCAATCGGAATACTGGCACTGGAAGTATTGCCGTATTTGTCAATATTGATATAAAACCTGTCCAGATCAACATGGAGCTTTTTGGCAGCGGCTTCAATAATCCTGGTATTGGCTTGGTGAGGTACGAAGTATTTTATATCGTCCAAAGTATAGCCCGTACCTTCAAGGACCCGAAGGATATTTTTGGGCACCATGCTGACGGCGAATTTAAAAACTTCTTTGCCGTTCATAACCGTATAGTGCGGCCCGTAATCCTGAAGGGGCAAAAATTGATTGGCTAAGGGAACGCCGTGGCAATACAAATAATCGGCCCCCGTCCCGTCCGCACCGGTAAAGCCGGCAATAATCCCCGCTTTTCCTCGTTGCAGGACGGCCGCCCCCGCCCCGTCGCCAAACAGAACGCAGGTCCGGCGATCCGACCAATCGGTGATTTTGGACAGAACTTCAGATCCAATCACTAAAGCCGTTTTGTGCACTCCGCTTTTGATAAACTGGGCTGCTATGTCCACGCCATAAATAAAACCGGTGCAACCGGCACTGATATCAAAACTGGTGGCTTGGCCCGCGCCCAACCTGGCCTGGAGCAGACAAGCGGTGGAAGGAAAATAATAAGTGGGTGTTACGGTGGCTACTATGATTAAATCAATATCCTTCGCTTCGACGCCTGCATCCTCAAGGGCTCTCAAGGCGGCCTGTTCCGCCATTTCCGTTGTATCTTCGCCCAGGGAAATCCTGCGCTCTTTTATTCCGGTCCTCTGGATTATCCATTCATCGCTGGTATCCACCAGGGCAGCCAAGTCGTCGTTGGTCACTTTGTTTTCTGGAACGTAACTTCCTATACCGGTTATTTCAACATCAAACATCTTTCAAGATCCTCTTGTTGCTTATTAATCCAGTGCCATGTCCTTGGCAGCACTTATAAAAATAGTAACCCATTTTTAATTTGGTTGTCAAATATTTTTATAATCAAACAAAGTTTCATCCTGTCAAAAAAAAGATAATAATCGGAGCTGTCCTGTAGTCAGTCTGACAAGCAGATAAACATAAGATAAAAAAGGAATATAATTATACAGGAGTGAGCTTCATGTCCTTATGTCCAAGAGGAACTATTTCTTATCGCGTAAAATCGGGTGACACTTTTCACAATTTAGCCCAGAGGTTTAACACCACTGTGGCTTCATTAATGGCTGTCAACCCCGGAGTCGATCCT
The DNA here is from genome assembly GCA_012523535.1 of Peptococcaceae bacterium. GTDB lineage: Bacteria > Bacillota > Desulfitobacteriia > Desulfitobacteriales > Syntrophobotulaceae > JAAYMU01. The sequence goes on along the minus strand of JAAYII010000181.1, from coordinate 2,643 downwards.
CAAAACCTTAGTATTGGCCAAAATATCTGCATTCCTGTGAGAAGGAGAGTAGTTCCCTGCGCCCCGGCCAACAGGTATGTGATTAAAGCCGGTGACACTTTTTCCAAACTAGCCCAAAGATATGGCATGACTGTGGCGGCTATCAGAGCCTTAAACCCAGGAGTGGACCCCTTGAACTTACAGGTTGGCCAGGTAATCTGCCTGCCGGCAAGAAGGCGGCGGAAACGTTTCTAACTGCTTCCATAGCTGATTTTTTCTTGATTTTTAAGTCTTGTTTCTAAATTATGACTCAAATATTTAAATTGTTAGCCGCTGCCGGGAAAAAAATTCAGCCTGCAGCGGCTAAACTATTTTGCCAATACTTTATATGACCAAAGACACAATCAGGCTCAGGACGTAAAGATTAAACAAGGCCTCTATTGCCGCCAGAACCTGTGTTCCGGTTTTTTCATGAGTTATGCTAAAACTGTCTCCAATCGAGATATATCCTATGGCAAAAGTCATAAAAGACAGGAATTGCGATATCGGGGTTTTGCCGATTGTACCCCCGAAAGTACAGGGATAAAGAGAGTAAAGTAAATTGTAGGCTGAACCGTAGAAAAAGATGAGCATGGCCGAGGGCCAAACTATGAGGTCAAATCTTCTGCTCTTGTTCCGTGCTTTAAATAATTGATAAATATAAACGGCTGCACCTAAACTTGCCAGCAAGGCCCAGATATTCAAAAAGAAAATAAACTTTTTATATCCCTTTTTCAAATGACGGCCATAAAAGACAAAACCCAGGATGAAAAAGGCCGTTCCACCGAAAATTGCCGGGGTTAAAAGTAAAACGTTACCCTGAGAACTGCCGCTGAAAGTATCCCGGCAATCCGGTTCCAAAGCCGTATTTTTTTTGCAAGATTTTTTATAAGAGGGTGAATTCGCTGGAATCAACGGGTTGGAAAAGCAAGGCGGTCGATAATTATTTAAGCCTGAATAGCCCGGCCATGTCATAGTTATATACTCCCTAAAGTTTGACTTTCTGATTCTGTAATCACTTCTATATGATATGCAGCCTTCGGAATTAATTACTATATTTTGGAAAAACTAAAATGAGTATTTTTTGCTATATAATGCGCGGGTTTTGCTCATAATAAGACAGACGGTTAAATACTGTTCAAATTACTGCTCACTTAAAGGGGGGAAAATATGGGATCAATTAAATGTACAGTCCAGGAGTGCCAGTATAATAAGAATGTTATGTGCGATGCGCCCATGATTCAAATCAACCACAACGGTGTTCACAAAGCTAGCGGCTCGCCGGATACTCAATGCGACACTTTCAAACCCAAAGGTTAAAGCTCCATACTCCTTGGTTAAAATCAATACTCCCCAGATAAAATCAATGCTCCCTAGTTAAATTTATACTCCCTAGTTAAATCAATACTCCCCAATCAAGAATTAAACGATGTTCCTCAAGCTGGAAATCAGACAAAAGGGACGCTCTATTTTAAAATTAAAGACCGTCCCTTGAAATTTTTATTTTCTTAAAGTATTCTGGCAAAATCGTTTATGGAACGCCTGGTGGTTTTAAGCTTGTTTTCTATATTGTCCGGGTCGGCATAACCCAGGGCTATGCCAAAAGCGATATTTAACTCCGGCGGGATGGACAGCTCCTGCCGGATCAAATCCGGATAGGCAACCATCATTACTGCCGGAACCGTGTTTAGTCCGTAGTGCTGGGCGGCAAGCATAATGCTTAAGGAGAAAGCTCCCAAGTCAAATAAAGACCAGGATGACAGTGTCTTGTTCAAACAAAGAAAGATCACTGCCGGAGCGCCAAAGAAACGGAGATTGTTTTCCGTAAACTTTTTGCGTTTTTCTTGGTCTTTCGGGTCTTCGCCCAATAAAGCCATATGGGTGGTTTTCAGCTCGTTCATACGTTCCTGGTGCTCTTGGGGCCACTCTTTAGGCATCGGAAGGTCATGCCCGAAGGGCACACCCTGCTCAAAATTTTGCAAATACTTCCGGCGCAGTCTGTCTAAAGCATCGCCGGTGGCCACAAATACTTCCCAGGGTTGGGAATTGGCCCAGGAAGGAGTATGACTGGCCGCCTCCAGTATTTTTTTAATTATTTCCGGATCTACCGGATCAGGTTTGTAAGCCCGCTTGCTGCGGCGTTCTTCCATGGCGGTAATAACGTCCATTTTCGCTACCTCCTTATGCTTATTGGGTTTATATAATCAATCTCATTATTCAACCAATGATAATATTTACGCACTTATTAGGTCCAGAAAATAAAAAATATAGTAGAAAAGAGCAAGGTTAAAAACAAACAATAGCGGTACCCCGTATTTGAATTTGGCGTGTTTGGTTTTATGCCTGAAAATCCACATACCCAGAAGAATCCCGGGCGCTCCGCCGATTAAAGCCAGAAAAAGAAAAAACCTTTCCGCTGTACGCCTTTTATGTTTTTTGGCCTTAAATTTATCCCAGCCAAAGTTTAAAAAGGCATAAACATTAATCCCGATCAAATAAATATAAAGGCAGACAATCGGCCATTCGGTTCTGGTTATCAAATCAAGCATATCTATCTCTCCTATGGAAATATTATACAACAAGAAAAGGGCTGGTCGCCAGTGAGTTTGTTTTTGTGAGCAGTGC
>JAAYII010000180.1 GCA_012523535.1 Peptococcaceae bacterium | reverse complement strand
TCCTGCTGCTTACCCCAACATTTATTATAGAACCTAATTTAAAACTATAATATAAACTTAACTCTTCTTGGCGTAGTCGCCGCCATTGCCGCAGGAAAAATGGATAATGGGGCGCTCAAGCTTGGGAACAAGAATGGGGCTATGGCTTACTCCTCTTGGTATATAGAAGATTCCGCTTTTATTAATTGTTACCCATTCACCGCCGAGATAGAATTTAACTTCGGCACCGAGGTCTTCCGGATGTTCGGGATCGGAACCGAGAAAACCGATCAGTTCATCAAAATCATCATGACAGTGTTCTTCGGGACCTGTGTCATTTTTAGTATGGAACCAGACGGTTTCTAAATAGGGGGCTCCTTTCAGCTTTTTGTCATCTAGCCATAAGAGGAGTGTCAAAAAACCTTCCGGGGCTTCCGGTCTAAAGCCGTCTACAGGGTCATATTTTTCTACCCAGTTACGGTCATATGTACCCTTTGGGGCAGTGGCTTCGGCGGGTATTGGATTGTAATAGGATGAATTCATCAATATGGTAAAGTGAATGACCGGTTTTTTCAAATTCTTGACTTCCATGCGCCCATGAGCAACCCCGGCGGGGACAAAAACCACACTGGTCTGAGTGAGGGCAATCTTGTCATTTTCCAGCCAAATTTCCACTTCAGCATTTAAATTCTCGTGGTCTTGGGGATCACTGCCGACAAATATCAGCAATTTGTCGGAATCATGTTTAAAAAGTCCAGTTTCCCGGAAAGGTTTCTTAAACCAGGCGGCTTCGGCAAATATGCAGTTATTTACCACCTTTCCATCCATCCATAAGGAAGTGACCCGGCCATCTTCCGGTTCTACCGGCATTTTCATCGGTTTGCCCATGCCGGGCAAGGCAAGGTATTGGCAGTTGGACATGTTTAAATCTCCTTTCTTCCATAGAATGAAATATTTATGCTGCTACCAACAAAAAAATAATGGGTGAGCAGTTTTTCCCACGTATCTATACTAATTCTTTAAGAAAAAAATTTTTTCCAGAGCTTAGCTCCGTTGCACTATTTTACCATTGAACACAGTCATTTGTCGATACTTATACATCTAGTAAAACGTTTTTATTGCTATAAATTGAATTTTTTTCTTAGCAAGGAGCAAATAATATGAGTAACATTGGATTGGTATAGCTGGTGAAAAATGTTGCTGCAGTTGATCGTTTTAGAATTAATATTGCTAATGGTGGCCGGTGCCAATATTTTATGGGGAGCAAAAGGTATTCTAGCCGGTTTAATTATAGTGTCGGCAATTAATTGTTATTATAATTGTTTACTCGAAAATGAGTTTTTGTTTTGGCAAATCATTATAACTTTATATGTTCTTATAGGTTTATTCTTGAATTATTATTTAAATAAAAAAACAGATCAGCTAAGATTAGTTAAAGTAGTCACAGGTTCTGCCGTATCCGGCCTGGCCTGGAGCATTTTCTTACCATTGATTCCCGGGCTATTGATTTGGGCTTTTCTTATCGGTATACCTTTGGTTTTTACTTATAGAAAAATTCCTTTGTTTTTCTATGTTCAATTATTTTTTAAGTTTATTTTTTCGACAGGATGGCTTATTATAGGAAATATAATTTAAAAATATTTGTATAGCTTGATCGCAAGGGGAGGGTTAATATGTTAATATTATTGCTTTCCATAATCATTGCGCTAATTATCGTGATTTTTGCTGTCCAAAATGCTTCAAGCGTGCCTATTCAATTTCTCTTTTGGTCGGCGGAGTTACCTTTGGTTTTGGTAATATTCTGTTCAGTACTGGCC
>JAAYII010000179.1 GCA_012523535.1 Peptococcaceae bacterium | reverse complement strand
GTATGGAAATTACCCAGTTCACTTATTTCCAGCAATGCGGAGGAATAGATTGCAAGCCTGTCTGTGCCGAGATTACTTATGGCTTGGAAAGGCTGGCAACTTTTATCCAGAATAAGGACAGCGTGTTCGATATTGAGTGGGTTGGTGATATTCTCTACGGGGATCTTTATCTTCAAAATGAGATTGATTATTCCAAGTATAATTTTGAAGTCGCCAATGTGGAAGCTTTAAGGATTTGGTTCGATATGTACGAAAAAGAGGCCGAAAGAGCAATTGAACATGGTCTGGTGGTTCCGGCTTACGATTATGTCCTGAAGTGTTCCCATACATTCAACCTTCTCGAAGCCAGAGGTGCAATCAGTGTGACGGAAAGAACCGGCTATATTGCCCGTGTTCGCAACTTGGCCAGGTTGTGCGCCCAAGCTTATGTGAAACAAAGGGAAGAACTGGGTTTCCCACTGCTGAAACGGAAAGGGGAATAGAGCGATGAGCAAGGATTTTTTGTTGGAAATTGGTATGGAAGAAATGCCGGCCAAATTTGCGCCCGGGGCTGTTACCCAAATGGAAAACAATGCGCGCAAAATGTTGCAAGAGCTGCGTCTTAGTTATAAAGACCTTAAGGTTTATGTTACTCCCAGGCGTTTAAGCTTGTTTGTTCAGGATTTGGCAGAAAAACAGGAAGATATTAAGGAAGAAGTCAAGGGTCCGGCAAAAAAGGCGGCTTACGATGCTGCAGGCCAACCGACCAAAGCGGCCCTCGGCTTTGCCCGGGGGCAAGGTGTTGCGGTTGAAGACCTTTATGTTAAGGAATTAAACGGAGTACCTTATGTTTATGCTCAAAAGTTTTTGCCCGGGGAAGACAGCATTAAACTTTTGCCCCAATTTTGCCAGGATATAATTGCCAGTATTAATTTCCCCAAACCGATGCGTTGGGGTGATTATGAAGTCCGGTTTGCCCGGCCTATTCGTTGGCTGGTTGCTCTTTTCGGGGAAGAGATTGTTCCTTTCTCCTATGTTGGCTTACAGTCCGGAAGGACATCCCGAGGACACAGGACCTTGGGCGGCTATGTCCGCTTGACCCGCCCGGCCGAATATCTTGCAGCTTTGGAAGCCGCTTTTGTTATGGCCGATCAAGATAAAAGGAAAGAGAGTATTTGGCGGCAGGCAAAGGAATTGGCCGCCAAAGTGGGAGGAATTGTTGATGAGGATGAGGACCTGCTGACCGAGATAAACAATTTGGTGGAATATCCCACAGCTCTGCTGGGTGAGGTTGACATTAAATATATGATTTTGCCCGAAGAGGTAATAACCACTCCCATGAAAGAGCATCAGCGATACTTCCCGGTCCGGGGGGAAGACGGTAAGCTTTTGCCTTACTTTATTGCTGTACGCAACGGCGACAGTACCTCTCTTGACTTGGTAAAGGAAGGAAATAAAAAAGTGCTTAAAGCGCGTTTGGAAGATGCGGCTTTCTACTACCGGGAGGATTTGAAAAAACCCCTTTCCAGTCTGGTGCCGCAACTGGATAGGGTGGTTTATCATGACAAGCTGGGTACGGTTGGCCAAAGAGTGGAACGATTAAGAAAACTATCGGGTTTGGTTGCCGATTATCTGGGTTTGAATTCTGAAGAAAAAGAACTGGTGGATAGAACCGCTTTCTTAGCCAAAGCGGACCTTGTCACTCATATGGTTTATGACTTCCCTGAATTACAGGGGATAATGGGTTCCTACTATGCCCGCAGCAACGGTGAGCCTAAAGAAGTTTGCGAGGGTATTGCCGAGCATTATCAGCCCCGTTATGCCGGAGATGATTTTCCTCATTCTTATACCGGAAAAGTTGTTAGTATTGCCGATAAGCTCGATGCCATTGTGGGGGCTTTTGGTATCGGGATCCAGCCCACCGGTTCCCAGGACCCCTATGCCTTAAGACGACAAGCCTTGGGAATTGTCGGTATGCTAATGCAGGAAGAAAAAGACTTGTCCCTGCTTACTCTGCTGGAGGATTCTTACCGAATCTTTATCGACCAAAAAATCGATTTGGAACCTTTGGACAAAATCAGACCCGCTTTAGAAGAATTTTTCAGTCAAAGAGTCCGTTACTTGCTGCAGGAAAAAGATTTGCGCTATGATGTCATCGATGCCGTTCTGGCTCAACAAGCGGATAGGCCTTACAGCATTGCCTGCCAAGCCAGGACTTTGGCTGCCTGCAGGGAGAAAGAAGAATTTGTGTCCTATATCAATGCTTATGTGCGCTGTGCAAATTTAAGCAAGAAAGCCGCAGATGTTCCCTGGGCTTCCTCCGATCTGGCAGATCCGGCCGAAATCGACCTTTGGAATAACTTGCAACAAATTGCTCCCCTGGTTAAGGAAGAGCTTGCCAGGTTTGACTATTTTAAAGCCTATGCTCAGGCCGCCAAACTGATCCCATATATTGAAAAGCTTTTTGATGCCGTAATGATCATGGTAGAAGATGAGAATCTCAGAAACGCCAGACTTGGCCTGCTGCAAGAATGTGTAAAGACACTTGGTTGTTTGGGTGATCTTACCAAGTTGGCTTAAGAAAAAGCTTCCGGTTAAATTTTGGGCAGACCCTGAAAAATATATTTAAAATAATAACTAAAGTATAAAGAAGGTGTCTTTATCGTTAATGGCACCTTCTTTTTGCCATTAAAGCCAAAAGCAATAATGTAACATAATATTAAAATAATGTAATATATAATAAATTTTAATCCAAAAATGATATAATAATTGGGCAAATATATAGTATTTATTTAAGTTATATGGTTAAATTAAAGTAGCATATTTCTGCATTCTGCCAAAGTTTATGACTAATTATTTTTTTGCTGGAGGTAAGGGCATGAAGCTGTCGGAACGACAGGAGAAGATTGTGGAACTGGTTAAAGGATCGGGTCCCATGACCGGGGAACAGATTGCCAACCAGCTTAAAGTGAATAAAGCTACTTTAAGGGCTGATTTAACGATTCTTACCATGACCGGGGTTTTGGAAGCCAGGCCCCGGGTAGGCTATTTCTATAGGGAAGGAAGATCATTAATTGCCGAAAAGTTGCACCGTCTGCGGGTGGATGATTTCAAATCCATTGCGGCCGCAGTGAAAGAGAATGTATCCATTTATGATGCAGTTGTGTCCATGTTTACGAACAATGTCGGCAGTTTGATTATTGTCGGTGAAGAACAGGAATTGAAAGGTATGGTTTCGCGTAAGGATATTATTAAAGCATCTTTGGGCGGTCTGGAACTGCTCAAAGTTCCTATTGGCGTTATTATGCCCAGAATGCCGAATATCGTGATGACCACTCCCGACGAATCCGTTTTAAATGCGGCTAAGAAACTGGTACAGCATCAAATTGACACCCTGCCTGTGGTTGAAAGTTATATTGGCCCAGATGGAAAGGAAAGGTATGAGGTTGTCGGCAGGTTCACCAAAACCAATGTCACCCAATTATTTGTAGATTTGGGATATTAGGCTGAAAGAGAGGTACTGTTTAGTGACGGAACAAAATCCAATTCTTTATGTGATATCGGATGCTTTGGGAGAGACGGCAGAATTTGTAGGCAAGGCGGCAGCAGCTCAATTCAACGGTGTCAAGATTTCAATCCGGCGAATTTCCTATGTTTTGAATGAAAGCCAAATCGATGAAATACTGGAGGAAGCGGCTAAGGAAGAAGCTATTTTGGCCTACACCCTGGTGTTGACCAATCTAAGGATTTACATAGAAAAAAGAGCCAAAGAGATGAATCTGGTCACCATAGATATTTTAGGGCCTTTGATTGATGCTTTAGCCAAAAAAACCAATATGCAGCCTAAAAATACCCCCAACATCCTGCACCGCTTGGATGAACAGTATTTCCGCAAGGTGGAAGCGGTTGAATTCGCAGTTAAATATGATGACGGCAAAGACCCGCGTGGAATACTTTACGCCGATGTGGTTTTAATCGGGGTTTCCAGGACATCCAAAACCCCTTTAAGCATGTATTTGGCGCATAAAGGAATAAAAACAGCCAACATTCCGCTTGTGCCGGAAGTAAAACCCCCGAGGGAACTGTTCGAAGTCTCTCCCAAAAAAGTTTTTGGCTTAACCTTGGATCCGGAAAAACTAAATGAAATCCGCAGGGAAAGGCTTAAAACCTTAGGTTTGGGAGTATCGGCAGATTACGCGAGTTTGAACAGGATAATGGAAGAAATTGAATATGCCGACAAAATAATGAAACAAATCGGCTGTTTGGTTATAGACACCACTTCCAAGGCTGTAGAAGAAACAGCCAGCATAATTATGAAAAAAATTTATCAAGGAGGGCGATAAGAGATGGGTAAAAAATATGTGTATTTGTTTCAGGAAGGAAATGCTCAAATGCGCGACCTTTTGGGAGGAAAAGGAGCCAATTTGGCTGAGATGACCAATATCGGGCTTAATGTTCCCCCGGGTTTTACGGTTACCACCGAAGCATGTAGGGAGTATTACGCCGGGGGAGAGAAATTCCCGGAAGGTCTTTGGGAACAGATATTACCGGCTGTGCAAAAGGTTGAAGCGGCCAGTGGCAAAAAATTCGGTGATCCGCAAAATCCTTTGCTTGTTTCGGTTCGTTCCGGGGCAAAGATTTCTATGCCCGGGATGATGGATACCGTTCTCAATTTGGGCCTAAATGATAATACGGCGCAAGGTTTAAGTCTGGCCACCAATGACGAAAGATTTGCCTACGATTGCTACCGCCGCTTTATACAAATGTTCGGTAATGTTGTTTTGGGGATTGACAGCAATGAATTTGAGCGCATTTTGGAACAAGTAAAAGAAAAACAGGGCGTTAAATATGATTCCGAATTAAGCCCCGACAACCTAAAAGAATTGGTGCAAAAATTTAAAGCCGTAATCTTGAAAAATACCGGCAAAGCCTTCCCGGATGATCCCTATGTCCAATTAAAGGAAGCCATAACTGCGGTTTTCAGATCCTGGAACAACCACCGAGCTCAAGTTTACCGCAAAGCGAACGGTATCCCTGACGATATTGGAACGGCAGTAAATGTCCAATGCATGGTTTTTGGCAATATGGGGAATGATTCCGGCACCGGGGTTGCTTTCACCCGCAACCCTTCCACCGGAGAAAAGGTTTTATATGGGGAATTTCTGATGAATGCCCAAGGGGAAGATGTGGTTGCAGGCATACGTACCCCTATGCCTATTAAAAACTTGGAACAGGAAAATCCGGAAATATATAAACAGTTTAAGGAAGTTGCTGCCAATTTGGAAAAACATTACCGGGACATGCAGGATATTGAATTCACCATTGAAAAAGGAAAACTGTATATACTGCAAACCCGTAACGGTAAATGCACCGTTTCCGCCGCCATACGCATAGCTGTTGACCTATGTAAAGAAGGCCTGATCAGCAAGGAGGAAGCAGTCAAGAGAATCGATCCCCAACAATTGGACAAACTTTTGCATCGACGGATTGATGAAGATGCGGTTTTGGACGTGGTGGCCACCGGTTTGCCGGCTTCACCCGGGGCCGCTTCGGGCAAAATTGTTTTTGACGCGGATAATGCCGAGAAGCTAGGTTTAAAAGGGGAAAAAGTTATCCTGGTGCGGACTGAAACAACTCCGGATGATATTCATGGGGTACTTGCCGCTCAAGGTGTTCTCACCAGCCGAGGAGGCATGACCAGCCATGCCGCCGTTGTGGCCAGGCATATGGGGAAACCGGCTGTCTGCGGCTGCGAAAGCATTAAAATCAATTATGAGGAGAAAAAAATGGTCATCGACGGGGTGGAATACCTGGAAGGCGACTATATTACGATTGATGGAGGCACAGGAAGGGTTATCCGCGGGACAGTGCCGATGAAAGATCCGGAAATCGGTGAAGATTTTCAAACAATTCTGGCTTGGGCGGATGAATTCAGAACCCTGAAAGTACTGGCCAATGCCGATAATCCTGTTGATGCGGCCAAAGCCAGGGAATTCGGCGCGCAAGGGATAGGCTTGTGCCGGACTGAACATATGTTTATGGACACAGCGCGGTTGCCTATTGTTCAAAAAATGATTCTGGCTCAAACTTTGGAGGAAAGGCAGGCCGCTTTGGATCAGTTATTACCTATGCAGGAGGAAGACTTTTACGGAATATTAAAGGCCATGCATGGCCTGCCGGTCACCATTAGATTGTTGGATCCTCCGCTGCATGAATTCCTGCCCAATAAAGAAGAGTTGCTGGAAGAGATTATTACCATAAAGCTTACCAAAGATTTGGCAGATAAAAAAGTAAGGGAAGAACTGTCTTCCAAAGAAAATCTACTTAAAACGGTGAGAGCCCTTTCAGAAATGAACCCGATGCTGGGTCATAGAGG
>JAAYII010000178.1 GCA_012523535.1 Peptococcaceae bacterium | reverse complement strand
GCTCGCTTATTTCCAGTCCGCCGGCTACATTGATAAATACATCTTTTGCCCCAAAGGTGCAACTTGTTTTTTTGTCTAAAACGGCCAGCAGCATTAAAAGCCGATGATAGTCCATGCCATTTACTGTTCTGCGGGGAGGTACATAAACCGAAGGGGTAACCAGAGACTGAATCTCTACCAAAAGGGGTCTTGTCCCTTCCATCAACACGGCAACGGCCGAACCAGGCGCCGTCGTCAGTCCATTCCCCAAAAACAAAGCCGAGGGATTAATAACTTCTTTTAAGCCGTCGTTTCTCATTTCAAAAACACCGATCTCGTTGGCAGGTCCAAAGCGATTCTTAACCGCCCTAAGCAACCTGTAAATATGATTTTGATCGCCCTCGAAATATAAAACAGTGTCCACCATATGTTCCAAAACCCGGGGGCCGGCAATGGCTCCGTCTTTGGTAACATGACCGGCCAAAAATACTGTTATCTCCTTTTCCTTGGCCAGGCGCAGGAGGTAAGCTGCACCCTCTCTTATTTGGCTAACACTCCCCGGTGCAGACTGTAATTCATCCAGTACCATAGTTTGGATGGAATCGATAAATAAAATTTTATAATCCCTGTTCAAAACCGCCTCTCGCACCGAATCCAAAGAGTTTTCAATCATAATATGTATCTTGGGGGAATTTATATTTAATCTTTCAGCCCTAAGCTTAATCTGTCTGGCCGATTCTTCTCCCGATACATAAAGAACATTGCAATTGCGAGACAAATATTCGGCCATCTGCAAAAAAAGAGTGGACTTTCCTATCCCCGGTTCGCCACTCAACAAAATAAAGGCACCTTCTACAATTCCGCCCCCCAACACCCTGTTTAATTCGGCGTTCCCGGTATCTATTCTTTGTCCTTCCTGAGTTTCAATCCGAGCTAAAGGGGTCGTTTCAACGACCCCTTTGCCTTTACTCTCACGGGCTGTCCTTGTCAATTTTTCCTCGATCAACGTATTCCATTGGCCGCATCCGGGGCAACGTCCCAACCAGCGGGCACTTTCCTGGCCGCATTCACGGCAAAAAAACCTCGTTATATTTTTGGACAAGCGACATCCCCCAATCTCTTTGTTTTTCTCTTTTAATTATCTTCATCAATTATTCTTCATCTTTAATTATTTATCTTCATCAGCCTCTTGTTTTTTCCTGTCAGGCGAGGAAGAAGATTCCGCTTTTTCATCCGCAAGGGTAAAAGTTATCTTGCCTCTCTGGAGAACTGCTTTTATGGTGTCGCCAGGTTTAAACTCGCCTTGTAAAATTTTTTCAGAAAGCGGGTCTTCAATCAACTTTTGAATTGCCCTTCTTAAAGGCCGAGCACCGAAGGTAGGATCATTGCCTTCTTCGGCAATGTATTCCAGTACTTTGGGGGTAATGACAAGATTGTAATTCTGTTCTTTGAGTCTCTTGTCAATATCTTTAAGCAATATTTCCGTAATTTTAATCAGATCTTCTTTCTTTAATTGGTGGAATACCACCATTTCATCAATCCTGTTAAGGAATTCCGGCCTGAAAGTCTTTTTCAATTCATCCATGACTCTGGAACTCATAGCCTTGTATTCACTATCTTCATCACGGTTGGAAACAAAACCTAAAGATTCCCTTTTCAAATAGGATGCTCCTACGTTTGAGGTCATGATAACCACACAATTGCGAAAATCAACAACTCTTCCTTTGGAATCCGTAAGCCTGCCGTCTTCAAGTACTTGCAAAAGAATATTAAATACTTCCGGGTGGGCTTTTTCAATTTCGTCAAAGAGGATGACGCTATAAGGTTTCCTCCGTACTAATTCCGTCAGTTGACCCCCTTCTTCATGACCGACATAACCCGGAGGGGAACCCACCATTCTGGAAACAGCATGTTTTTCCATGTATTCTGACATGTCAATTCTGATCAGAGCATTTTCGTCTCCAAATAAAGCTTCAGCCAAGGTCCAGGCTAATTGGGTTTTGCCGACACCGGTCGGTCCCAGGAAAATAAATGAACCGATAGGTCTTTTGGGATCTTTTAAGCCGGCCCTGGCCCTCCTTACCGCCCGAGCCACGGCACTCACTGCTTCGTCTTGCCCTATGACCTTCTCATGAAGAATTTGTTCCAATTTCAATAGTCTTTGACTTTCTTCCTCGGCCAGTTTATTTACAGGTATGCCTGTCCAACTGGAAACTATTTTGGCCACATCCTCGGGCCCGACTACCATGACTTCTTTTTCTCTGGCTTCCTCCCATTTGTTGCGCATTTCAGCCAATTCCTGTTGCTTTTTCTGTTCTTCATCCCGAATTTGAGCCGCTTTCTCAAACTCTTGCCGCTTAACAGCAGCTTCCTTTTCCTTTCTAAGATTGTCGATGATTTCTTCCAGTTTCTTCATATCCGGAGGAGCAGTGAAACCGCGAAGCCTAACTCTGGATGCCGCTTCATCGATTAAGTCAATAGCCTTATCCGGTAAAAACCTGTCCGATATATACCTGTCCGAAAGGCGGACCGCGGCTTGGATGGCATCATCGGTAATTTTAACTCGATGGTGAGCTTCATAACGGTCCCTCAGACCTTGTAAAATAGCCACCGCTTCTTCGGCAGTAGGCTCACCGACCATAATCGGTTGGAATCTCCTTTCCAGGGCAGGGTCACGTTCAATATGCTTGCGATATTCATCAAGGGTTGTAGCCCCGATACATTGCATCTCACCTCTAGCCAGGGCAGGTTTTAAGATATTGGCCGCATCTATGGCGCCTTCTGCCGCTCCGGCACCAATCAAAGTATGAAGCTCATCAATAAATACTATAACGTTACCGGCCAATCTTATTTCTTCCATAACTTTTTTCATTCTTTCTTCAAATTCGCCCCGGTATTTAGTACCTGCTACCATGGATGAAAGATCTAGAGTGCAAACCCTTTTATTGGCCAAGATTTCCGGTACCTTATTGCTAATAATTCTTTGGGCCAGACCTTCCGCAATTGCTGTTTTACCGACACCGGGTTCACCGATAAGAACAGGATTGTTTTTTGTTCTTCGGCTTAAAACCTGAATAACCCTCTCGATTTCATTTTCCCGACCGATAACCGGATCCAGTTTCCCTTCAAGGGCCATTACGGTCAAATCCCGGCCAAATTCATTTAATGTCGGAGTGTTGCTTGCTTGTCCCATTTTAGGACCTGCCGGCCCGCTACCAGGCATAGGAATACCTTCCGCCTCGCCTCCCAAAAGAGCCATAACCTGTTCCCAAACCTTTTCAGGCTTAATTTTCAGGTCAGCCAAAACCCGGGCGGCAATACCTTCTCCCTCGATTATTAAACCTAAAAGAATGTGTTCGGTACCAATATAGTTTACTCCCTGACGGGCAGCCTCTTCGGTAGAAAGTTGAATCACACGTTTTACCCGCGGGGATAGTCCTATTTCCCCCATAATGGGGGGATTAACACCGGTTATTTGTATTACTTTGTTTTTTACTCTTTCAAAATCCAATCCTAATTCTTTCAAGGCTTTTGCGGCTATGCCTTCACCTTCTTCCATAAGAGCAAGCAGTATATGCTCCGTACCGATAACAGTATGACCTAAACTTTTAGCAATGTTTTCCGCAAGAGCAAAAACACGTTCGGCTCTTTGTGTAAATCTTCTAGCCATTTTTAACCATCCTTTCTTGAATAATATTGACGAAGGAAATTTGCTCTAACAACATTTAAAGCCTGTTCGTCAAGAGAATTTTTTATTTGATACTGTAAACAGCCCGGTAATGAATTTATCAGCAAAGATACAAAACCGGGAGATACTTTGGGCAATACTTTCAAGTCAATACCTAAACGATCTTCGGAAAGAAGAGTAAATGTTTCTTCAGAAGTCAGCAGCCTGGCATTTTCCAAAGTACCACGAGCCCGCCAGACTTTGTCCTCAATTATTAATTGAGTTTGTTTTTTCAATATTTCCCTGGCATTCATCTCGTGTTCCACCAGCTGTTTGATTACAGCTTCAAGATGAGCAAGAGTATCTTCCTCGCTTTTGCCTAATGTTATCTGATTTGATACCTGGAAAATGTTACCATAGGCCCTTGATCCTTCCCCGTAGAGACCGCGCACAGCCAGGCCTAAGGGTGAAAGAGCCGCCAGAACTTGCTGAATTTGGTTAGTTAAAGCAAGGGCCGGTAAATGCACCATAACCGACAATCGCAAACCCGTACCCACGTTAGTGGGACAAGAAGTTAAATAGCCGAACTTCTCTTTATAAGCCAAGTCCAGACAACTGTCAAAATGGTCATCAATTTTTCCGGCCAATTGGAGCGCTTCTTCCAAAGAGTTTCCGGGCATCAGGACTTGGATGCGCAAATGGTCTTCTTCATTAACCATGATTGATACTTTATGACTCTCAGAAAGAGCAACCCCTCTCGCTTTTCCGGCCTCACTGAAAATCGGGCTAATCAAATGTTTTTCTACTAATACCTTTTTTTCCAAGGAGGAAAGTTTGCTCAAGGGCAAATAAACAATTTTTTCCCCTTCTATTTCAAAATCCCGGAGACAGTTAACTATTCTTTCCTCTGCCTTTACCGCTTCTTCCTCAGTTAA
This sequence comes from Peptococcaceae bacterium, assembly GCA_012523535.1. GTDB lineage: Bacteria > Bacillota > Desulfitobacteriia > Desulfitobacteriales > Syntrophobotulaceae > JAAYMU01. The sequence continues at coordinate 2,377 of JAAYII010000178.1, read as the reverse complement.
GGCATGAGGAAAAGCTATACCTGAAAGATTTCTTGCCAATCTGACCCTGGTACTTAGTACTATGGGCAGGTCCACATCTTGCATCCAGTAACTGTCCCTGGAAAGTATGGCACTAAACGACATCATTCTTCACCCCCGACCAACTTTTCAAGCTCTTTTATCCTGTCCCTAACCCGAGCCGCTTCTTCAAACTCTTCTCTTTGTACCAATTCCTGCAGTCTGCTCCGCAACCGCAAAAGTTCTTGTTTGTTCCTGATCGAAGCCGCACAACGCTTCGGCACTTTCCCCACATGGACACCGCCACCATGAATTTGGCGTAATAGCGGTTCAATCTGCGTTTCAAATTTATCATAACATTGACTGCACCCCATTCTGCCTGCATGCTGAATTTGAGCAAATGTCCAGCCGCAACCGGGGCATTTTTCCTGATTAATGGTACTTACGGATTGGCCTGTTTGATTCAATGAGCTCAAACCAAAAAGAGCTTGCAAAAAGTGGGTCGCCATTCCGGGATAAATATTGAAATTAAAGCCAAACCCTTGTACTTTTTGAGCACACTCTTGACAGAGATGCATTTGCATCCCTTGACCGTTTATTATTTTAGTCAGGTGGACCGTAGCTTCCCTCTGTAAACAATTCTGACAAAGCATTTCTATCCCTCCGCACTTATATCTCAATAGCTGAGTTTTACGTGTATTTTTGCGTGTATTTAATATATGCTATTAACTAGTTATTAATATCATCCCTGCACATGTTTGCCAAGATTTCCTTCATTAACCTGGCCCTTAATGCATCGGCAGAAGGTGTCAAATCAGTCAGCAAACGGTCCGCGAATATACTCTTAATTAATACCGCTTCCCTTTTTGTGAAAATCTCTTCCTCCTGCAATCTATCGATTAAATCGTAGGCTCTATCTTGGGACATTTCCTCGCCGATCAATTCTCCCATCAGCCGTTGAAATTTTCCATCAGGATCCAATCCCAGCTTAATAATCCGTAAATAACCCCCGCCGCCTCTTCTGCTCTCTACAAGATAACCCTTTTCGGCGGTGAACCTGGTTGTTAAAACATAATTAATCTGGGAAGGAGCACAGGAGAAGAAATCGGCAAGAAAACCTCTTTGTAGGACAACATAACCTTCTTCCGAATCATTAAGAATCATCTTTAAATACTCTTCAATTCTATCCGCCAAGTTACCCATAACTGCCTCCCTCACTTTTGCTTGACTATCACTGACTTTATGACCTTCTCTGACCTTCATTAATATTCTAACCTTTTTTGACCTTTTTGCAAATAGAAATTTAAAAAAAATAGCACAAAGCTATTTTTCACGGCAAAAAATATTTTATCCCGGTCAGGAGAAAATAAATAAAAATTAATCATTGACCTAAAAAATAAAACCAAAAACCAAAAGTGAGAGCTGCCACCACAATCATTAACAGGACAAGCTTCCAACCACTGATAAAAGGTTCCGCTTTTTCTTGGTCTTCAATTTCATTGCTAAAAAGGACAACATTTTCCGTATCCTCCAGGGAAAAATCCTTTTTCTCTTTTGGAGTCTCCAGATTTTCCTTGTCCTCAGTTGTCTTACTTTCGGGCATAACACCATTCTCGCTGGTTGCTGCCAACTCTCTAATTTGGCTTAAATCAATTTGGCGATCTTTTATAATATTATTATCGCCCAGCAGTATGGCCCTGACCTTCTTATCATCGCCTCCGTCCATTAACTTGCCGTCCATTAACTTATCGTCCATTAATTTATTGACAATTTCTCGAGCATCTTGCTCATCCGATTTCTCCAGATTAAGAGAAGTCCTCTTAATAAAATCTTTACGTTTAGGATCTTGATTATTACTTTCTTCATCTGTAACAGGTAAGCGGCGGCGGAAAGTTGCGGAATTCGGGGATCCTAATTTAGGTTCAATATCTTTCCAATACAATCCTCCTTCCAACAATAGTTGAATCTCTTCAGAATCCAGAAGAATTTCCTTTTCGTTGTTCATTTATATTAACCTCCAGCCAGGCAAATATCGAGTTTCCTTTATTAACCATACTATATATAGTAGTTCTACATCAAAATATAGAATCCTTTGTCAAAGTCTTGTAAACTAAAAAATATGTTTTATTTTTTTACTTGGACATAAATTATAGGTCAAAATAGAATTATAAGGAGTGAAAACCAGAAAGTGAATAAGCAATTACCTTACAAGTATAGATCATTTAACTACTGTCCGAGTTGTGCAACTGAACTTCAGTACATCGTTTTAGAGGGCTACCGGCGGAAAAAATGTCCCAACTGCGGCTTTATTCATTGGGGGGATTATTCCCTTGGGGTAGGAGGTGTAATCTTAAAAAATAACAAAGGACTTCTTATACAG
>JAAYII010000177.1 GCA_012523535.1 Peptococcaceae bacterium | reverse complement strand
GCATACCTGTACATCGATCCCCCGGAATCCATAAAGACAATAACTTTAACCGCATTTTTTCGTGGCCTGGTCCAAACCAGTTTTAGTTTTCCGGCATTACGGCAAGTCTCGTCGATGGTTCCTTCTAAATCCAGTTCAGTTTTTGCCCCATCTACCCGTGTGCTAAACTGTCGCAGACCACGGAGGGCAACTTCAAACTGACGGACGCCCAGGGTTTCATCCCGCCGGTAATCTCTATAATTACGCTCGGCAGCCACTTTAACAGCCGACTGACCATAAGACTCACCGCCAATACGAATACCTCCCGGATGAAATCCCGAATGGCCAAAAGGAGAAGTGCCTCCTGTCCCGATCCATTTGTTGCCGCCGTGATGAGGGCTGTCTTGGGTACGCAAACGTTCCTCTAAGGCGGCTTTCAAGCTTTCCCAGTCCGGAAGGCCCAATTTTTCCAAAAGCGCTCTGCGTTCTTCCTCTGAAAACTCTCTGGGCGGCAGTGGATTTTCCAGCCATTTGGAGACGAGGTCCAATAAGTCTTGTGGAGTTTCAAGCCCTTGAAAATATTTCTGAAAAGCGAGATCATACTGATCATAGTAGCTTTCACTTTTGACCAGAATAGACCGGGCCAAGTAATAAAAACCGGTAAGACTGGAATTGGCCAGCCCTGCATACAAAGCCTCCATTAAGGTCATCCATTCTGTGATAGAAACAGGAACTCCTTCCTGCCTTAATTGATAAAAGAAATTCGTATACATTTCTGTCAATCACGCCCTATATTTAATAACCACGCATTATCGAACGGTAATATTTGTCCTTGTCTCGATCTTTTCCGTCCACGCTTCGAGAGTGCAACTGTCTTAAGGTCAGCTCAAAATCCTGGTTTTTTTTGAGTAAAGCTCCTAAAAAGGGCAGCTCTTTGGCGATGGTCTCCGGTGCTATGCCTCCAAGGGCCAAAGCCTGGATCCAATCCAGGAGTTCGCTTGTGCTGGGTTTTTTTTGTAAACCGGGAATGCTTCGCACCCAATAGAAAGCTTTCAAAGCCTCAGTTAACAGTTTTTTTTGTATATCCGGGTAATGGACATATACGATTTTTTCCATCATTTCACAATCGGGGAAATCAATATAATGAAAAATACAGCGCCGGAGGAAAGCATCGGGCAGTTCTTTTTCCGCATTACTGGTAATGATGACAATGGGACGGTGTTTGGCGCTGATGGTTTCCCCGGTCTCAGGGATATAAAAATTCATGACGTCCAATTCCCAGAGCAAATCATTAGGGAATTCCAAATCAGCCTTATCGATTTCATCAATCAACAAAACCACTCGTTCTTCGGAAGCAAAGGCTTCACCCAGCTTTCCCAGTTTAATATAATGCTTGATATCCGAAACGTCGTGATCTCCAAACTGACTGTCGTACAAGCGCTGGACGGTATCATAGACATAAAGCCCGTCTTGGGCTTTGGTTGTGGATTTTATGTTCCAGACGATTAATTTTAAGCCCAGCGAGCGGGCCACGCACTCTGCGAGAAGAGTCTTACCGGTACCGGGCTCTCCTTTAATCAAAAGCGGCCTGCCTAAAGCTATTGCGATATTGACGCTGTTGCGTAGATCATCGGAAATAACATAGTCTTTGGTTCCTTTAAACATTAATTGTTCGGTCATTTGGTTTATGGTCCCCCTCTTCTGTCTCAATGAATATATATTTTAGACGTTTTTGGAGTTAAGGTCAATTGCGCTCAGCTGTTCTCTATTTTCCTTAGCCAAAATTAGCCTGAGAAAAAACCACTGCAGTTAATTCTTAGTGGAATTAGCCACAGCGGTTTCTGTTTAACCGTTAATTTGGAATTGCTGCTACTATAACAGTTAAGGTTTTTCCCACTGGAAGGAAGCTACAATTTGATCGAACAGTTCTTCTTCCGTTTTTTCCAGGTCATAAGAATAAAACAAGATTGTGAACAGTTGCTTTTCGTATTGAACCAAATAAGTGTAAGAGTAACAAAATGTGTTTAATCCGTAATCGGGAAATTTTTCAATTATTTTTAAAATATCATATTTCCCTAAGGTATATACTTTTTTAGCCAGAAGTTCCGTTCCGGATAAGGCTACAGGCTCATAGTTCTCGGCTATGGTAATTAAGGCTATTTGAGTTTCGGCAGCGGGGGCCAACTCCGCGATTTTTTGATTATCCTTATAGAATAGGCTCAACCCGTCAAAATTCCAAGTTTGCGGATAATCAAAACTATAGTTGGTCATGCGATTATGGGGAGCGAAAGCGGACCATTGCATGCCGTTTTCAGTAAGCTGAAATTCTGATAAGTTCACTTTAGCCTTCAGTTTATTCCATTTCGGATTGGTTCTCGAGGGAATGATTTCAAATTCTTCTTGGTTGGGATCGAGATTTGGGTGTTGGGGCAGAAGGTTGTTGTCAGCCAGATAATATTCGGTTTGCTGCTCTATAATCTTTAAAACCGAATTGTTTTTTAATACGCCGTCGGTTAGGAAATCCTGAAGGGTTTGGTTCTTTTCAATTTGCTGCTGAAAAGGATAATAATCGATTTGTTGTAAAATTTTACCCAATAACCACCCTAAATGGTTTGAATGATCAACATCTGGCAATTTTTGCTTGGCTTGGTATTTGTCCCAGGTAAGACTAAGCAGTTCCTGCAGGTGGGAATTGTCCAGACTGTTTAGAATCGGTTGCTGGGCCAGCATGGTCTCCATTATGGAAAAAGGGGCTAAAATATCCGTATTTAGATATCTGGCCAGCAATTCAGCAGCACCGTCTTTTCTTTGCATAAATTCCTGCAGTTCTTTAAAATCCGCGATCAAAGCATTAAAACTGTCTTGCGGATATTGACATAAAGGCTTATCTTGCCAAAGAGGAGAATCTAAAATCTTTTCCAGTAAAGCAGCCGTTGAGATAGGAGAGACAGTCGGTTCCGAAGGATGAATTGGCTCTTGGATCGGACCCTGAACCGGATCGACAGTATTCCCAGGGTGTTCGGGGTTTGGTTGTTCGGGAATATCGTTGGGAATTTCTTGCAACGGTTGTGGGGTGCAACCGCTTATAAGCATCACCATGGTGCTGCTTAAAATAATCAATACAAGCAATTTGTAAAACAGTTTGTTGGAAATATTCGTCAATTTGTACACCTGGCAGTTGCCACCTCAAAACATTTAAATATTAGGCCTTAATTGCTTTTATCCATATTGTTTATTTCTTTTTTTAATAGACGTTTTTTTATTCTCGGATATCACGTAATTATGTAAATTATCAAGTTGGTTTAGAAGAATAACCTTATGGCTGAAATAGCGGTTAAAGCAATAATCAGGTGACGGAATATTTTCTCATTTATTTTTTTGATAACCGTTACTCCCAACCAAGCGCCCAGGGCTACGAATGGCACAACACAACCGGTAAGCAAAACGGTTTTCCAAGTGATATTCTGCCAGACAAATACCTGAAGTGGAACCTTGGTGATATTTACAAGGAAGAAAAAGATGGAATTGGTACCCATATATTCATTTTTCTTAAATCCCATAGAAAGAAGATAAATAGTAAATATCGGGCCCGCGGCATTGCCGATCATGGTGGCAAAGCCGGCCAAAATCCCGGTTAAAGCGTAAAACCAAACTTTATTGGGTACCTTAAGCTGATCCCCTTTTCTTTCTGAATAGACTAAGATAGCAAGACAAAGTAACACCATTATGGCTATGGTGATTTTAAACTGGGAATCGTTAATATATTTGCCAATTATTAACCCCAACCCAAGACCAATTAGGGTCCAAAGCATAAGCTTTTTAATATTGGCCCAGTGAATATGCCGGCGATAATTTCCTACTGCAAACAAATCGCCGACAATAAGTATAGGCAGGATAATACCGGTTGATTTCATACCTCCAAAGGCGTCGGCCAGAAGGGGGATAACTACCATTAGCATGCCGCTTAAGCCGGTCTTGGAGAAACCGATGAGAAAAGCGGCTATTATAACTAAAATAAACTGTGCAGGGGAAAAATTAAAAAAGTTTAAAAGTTCCAAGTTTATTCATCTCCGTTTGCTGTATAATAATGTTTAATGCTGTTTAATGCTGTAAAATATACACTGATTACTTACTAAGACGAAATTTCAAGTCATGATTTAATAACAATTTTCTGGTAAAATTGAAAATATAAACGAGCAGGAGGATATTTAGTTTGAGTTCCATAGCATTCAAGATTGGTCCCCTTTCAATTCACTGGTATGGAATAATAATTGCCCTGGCTTTTGGGCTAGGGATTGCACTGGCTTCTTATCATGCCGCTCAGCGGAAAATTGATATGGACAAATTCAGCAATCTGGTAATTGTCACCATTCCGGCTGCCATCATCGGGGCCAGGCTGTATTATGTTTTGTTCCAGTGGGATTATTATGCTGCCAATCCTCAGGAAATAGTTGCGGTATGGCATGGAGGGCTGGCTGTTCACGGCGGTGTTATCGGAGGAGTGTTAGCCGGTCTTTTGTATGTTCATCGGGCTAAAACTTTACAACTCTGGATTTGCGCTGATATTGTGGCTCCCAGTCTGATTCTCGGGCAAGCCATCGGGAGATGGGGTAATTTTATCAATCAGGAGGCCCATGGTGGCCAGGTTTCCGAAGAGTTTATCAGCAAATTCCCCCATTTTATCCAACAAGGCATGCTAATTGACGGGAACTATTACCATCCGACTTTTCTTTATGAATCTATCTGGAATGCTTTTGTTTTCTGTATCCTGTTTTGGTTGTTTAGGCGCAGAACATTACCTGACGGAACGGTTGCCGCTTTGTATTTGATTCTATACTCTGTCGGCCGTTTCTTTATTGAGGGACTAAGAACGGACAGTCTTATGCTGGGGCCATTGAGAGTCGCACAGGTTGTCAGTGTCTTGGCAATACTTTTGGGATTGTCAATAATATATTTTAGAAATCGCGAGCGTGCAAATTAGACCAAATATTATTTCCGACCTATTATGGCGGTGGCCATCATATATAAATATAACAAATAGTTGTTATAGATAAATATTAAATAATTATTAATTTTTGTAGCTGAATATTAGTATAGAAAATATAAAAAAATCCCCTGGGACCTATATTAAATTTTGGTCTTAGGGGATAAAATTTCGACGAGGTTAGCGATGAATTCACTACGAAGAAGCGGCAAAAAATTATGGACATCTCATTTTATCAAAATTTTGTTAGTAACTTTCTCTTTGGCAGTATGCTATCATACCCAGCTTAGCGTTCTGCCTTTATATGCCCAGCATATTGGAGGCAATAAAATGGCGGCTGGTTTAATGCTAGGAGCGTTTACAATCTCGGCTCTTTTGTTCCGCCCATTGGTAGGTAATCTGTGTGATCAAAAAGGAAGGAAATTTGTTTTAATTATTGGGATCATTATTTTTGCCGTCATATCTTTCCTCTACAGCTATGCCTATGCTATCTGGTTTTTGGTCTTTTTGAGGTTTGTTCACGGTGCCAGTTTCAGTGCCTATTCCACTTCTTCCGGAACCATTGTTGCCGATATAGTTCCCCCTTCCAGATTAATGGAAGGGATAGGCTATTCCGGCATGTCCAATACCCTTGCCATGGCAATAGGCCCGGCTTTAGGGTTATACTTGATTAATATTACCGGTTACAGTAATTTGTTCAGAATACTTTTTGGCGCGGCCATAATCGGACTTATTCTCTCATTTTTTGTTAATTATGAAGAAGTTTTACAGCCCAAGTTAACAGCCAAGAACAAGACTGTTTTTTTGGAGAAAGCGGCTATTCCGCCTTCTTTGGTTATGTTTTTTACCTCTATGGCCCAAATAAGTATCACGGTTTTTTTGCCAACTTATGCTCTCTCCCGTGGCATCCAGAATATAGGCTTGTTTTTTACTGTTTATGCCCTCGTTTTGTTAATAACAAGGCCTCTTCTGGGAAAGCTGTCCGATAGCATAGGACCTACGAAAATTATTATTCCGGCTATAGCAATTTTTGCTTTAAGTCTTGTTCATCTTGCCTATGCCAAAACTCTTTATTCGTTTCTACTGGATAGTGTTTTATATGGCTTAGGCCAGGGAGCGCTCTACCCAATTTTAAACGGACTGGCTATTAAACTAGCTCGGCCGGAACATTTAGGGGCGGCTAATTCAACTTTCTTTTCGTCTATAGATTTAGGCTATGGCATCGGTTCCATTCTTTTGGGGGCTGTTTTACAGTATACCGGCTTTACTGTTATTTTCTTTGTCTCTGCCGGTTTCAATCTGGTTGCCATAATTTTATACTATTTTTTCTTTATCCGACGAAAAGCACCGTCGGAAAGAGGCGAGCAACCTCTGGTTTCATCTTCCGGGTCATGAGTTGTTGTTGAATTATTGTTGGCTAATTGTTTCTCTGCGGTGGCCGGCATTTTTTCCATGCAAATAATAGTAAAGCGCCAGGAAAAAGAAGGCTAACGCCGCTGCCACGGCATACAATCCTCTGTAGCCGATAAAAGGTATAATGAGGCCAAACATAAAGGGGCCAATTCCAGTTAGAAAGTCTGTAAACATCATAAAAGTGGCATTGGCAATACCTTTGCGGTGAGCAGGTGCTTTTTTGAGAGCAATAGCCATGCTGCAGGATTGAATTGATCCGGTACCGAAACCGATAAAGAGTGCGGAACATAACAGAAAAAAGGCGTTATGGGCCTGGCTAAGCATTAACATTCCAAGGATAAAAGAAACCATGCTTGGATACATGGCATAGTTTTCGCCCCGCAGGTCAAATAATTTACCTATAAAGGGCCTGGAAATAAGCACAATACCGGAATAGATGATGAAAAAGAAACTGGCGGCCATAGATAGATCAATTGCTTTGGCATATGGGGTAAGGAAAGAGATAACGCTGGAATAGCATAGATAGAAAAGCCCACAGATTAGGGAAATCCGTATAGCCTTGATTTCTATAAAATTGCTTAATTTAAAACCTTGCATACTGCTCAATTGCTGATCGGTCAGCTTATTTTCAGGGGTTGTTAAAGGCATTGGACAAATTAGACCCAATAAAGCGACTACGGAACAACATAAGAAGACCATCAAAAAACTGCCGTACTGGTATAAAAGCATGCTGATAAAAGGTCCTAAGGCTGTACCTAAAGAAACTGTAAGCATGGAGTAAGCTATCCCTTCCCCAAATCTTTCTTGGGGAACGATATTGGCCACTATCCCCCCAATTACTGTGGAGTTGATGCCAAACGATACCCCGTGGAAAAAGCGTATGATATCAAGGATAATGAGATTATTGGCCACAAAATAAGCGAGGGACATAATTAAGTTTAAACCCAATCCGATAAGCAGCATTCGCTTGCGGCCTATTTGTTCCATCCATTTGCCCACAAACAAACGGGCTATAAAACCCCCAATGACAAAAATGCTGACGGCCAGTCCTCCGGCACTAGGACTGGCACCAAATTGCTCCATGGCAAAGGAAGAAACAATAACCATGGT
>JAAYII010000018.1 GCA_012523535.1 Peptococcaceae bacterium | reverse complement strand
TAATAAGTCTCGCCCTCAAGACCATTGAAATCGATCACGATGGACGGTTTTGGCCCTACATCCGCCCGGGCATTTAATGGAAATATAATTAATATCACCAAAATGCACAACAACGTTGAACCAATTTTCTTCATAATACACCCCTTTTCTTGGATCTTCTTAATAATATACCTAATCTTTCCATCAGGCAATACCAACCTTTAAGTTAAGATAACTAGACCTGCAGCCGCTCAAAACCGTCATCCGGCCTTATTTTTAAACAAATAAATAACCTTCTCCAATCCAGACTGCGTTTGGAGAAGGTTATTTTATTATTACCAATAAGAACCCACATATTTCGTCATTTTTATTTAATGTATTGCGGATTACTCATAGAAAACTCTATCTCCCCGCGGGAATTAATAAGAGTCGCTTCTTTTATACCGTGTGCCTTCAAATGCTTAAATAGATTTTCCCACATGAGAACGTGTATATCATCGCGATTCCCATAATGGTCAATTATTTTATCGGCAAGCCCCGGTATTACTTTTCCCGATACGGGCATGGTGCAGAACTTTTTAATAGATGGCAGCCAGTCTGCACCGTCTTTGGACTGCTCATATTTTTCAAGTATGTAATTGCCGCTATTATCTTTTTTATAGGTAATGGCCGACGGAACAACGCTACCACTCACCATATCCAGCACATTGCCGTAAAGCTTGTAGGTTGCGCTGAAGGTGGTCACAAATACTTTTAACAGTCCGCCCTCTTCATAGCTTCCGAAAATTTTAGGCGCAACTATGGTAAATCCTTCTTGGGTTTGAGAGTTCTTTTCTATTTCGGTAGCGTAGACCAGTTTCTCAATGGAATCGTTCCCGTCATATTCAAAGTCCGGCAATTTGACTTCTTGCCTGATCGACAAAGCATTATACCATTCCTGCGGAGTAAGGGTTTCGTCAGTCACATTATTGTGAGTAAGGTTTTCTTCTACAAGTTTTGCAATCTCATTTTCATCTTTAGTTTTTGTCAACTCTTTTTTATTAATAGATTCCGATGCAGAACCAGCGATTTGGTCATCACCCTGTTTTTCTAATTTAAACAGCCAGCGAATATGGCGAGGACTTTCTTTATCGTAACCCGTAGCCAAAAACACATCACCATTTTCTAGTTGCATCACCAAATAAAATGTCTTTTTATCATCACCTGCATCGGCACGATATATTAATTTCGTATTATTTATTATTTCCTGAATATTCCCAACAGGTGGAATGAATAGTGCGTACAACTCTTGTCTGCTAATTTTATAAGGATTCAATCCGCCGTGCATGACCCAATTATCGGCGGAGGGCTGTTTGCTGAAGAGCACGTAATCGGATGAAATACAGTATTGAGGTGTATTTTCCAATGTATAAATGAAAGAGTAAATTGGCGCTTGGTATAAAATTTCTTGTACATGATAGGATGAACCGTTAAAAGAGGCTGCAGACTTAGGATTTGTTGCCAATCCTACTCCAATAGCTATCACAATTATTAGTGATAAAAGAATTACCCAAAACCTTGGCTTTTTATAGTTTAAAACGTTTTTGATTCTCCCTTTTACATCCCCCTCACCAAAAGCAAGAGGACTTCCGTTAAGAATATGCTTGCCCACAGCAAGTGATAATAAGGAATTGGCATATGGTTTTTTAATGTCTTCACTCATTTCTTTCAGTACTCTTTCGTCACAGGACAGCTCCATATCCATGTTCATAAGCCTGAAGGCAAGCCAGACAAGAGGATTAAACCAATGTATTGATAATATCAGAAAAGCAAAGATTTTTATGATGTGGTCTTTCCTTTGAATATGGGTCTGTTCATGTAGTAAAATATAGCTTCTTTCTTCACTGTTTAACCCAACCGGCAAATATATTTTAGGTCTTATTATTCCAAACACAAACGGCGTTTTCAAATTATTGGCTTCAAAGATGTTTTTCTCTACTGGTAAAGCACCCTTCAATTGTCTATTTATTAACAAAACAGACACGAGACTATAAATAAGCAATGCTATTATGCCCAAAAGCCAAACATAGGCCCCAATTTCTACATGGATCTGAACTGGATTCACACTTGCCCCAACTGCCGATTGATTGACAAATGAATTTGCTGCTTCAATCCCATTATTAATCCGCGGACTTTGATAAATTATTTCATGGGAGATTGGAGCAGGATTTGTATTGCGTGGCAACAGGCTAAACATACTTTCAAAGGAAAATGGAATTACAAGGCGAAAGGCAACTATACTCCATAATAAATAGGATATGAATTTGGGAGCTTTTTTCAGTAACAGCCTGGCAAGTATCACAATGAGGATCACATAACCGGCCGTAAAGCTCATATTTAAAACAGTAAGAAAAATCTCACTCATTACTTCACATCCTTGTGCTCGTCAATCAATCTTTTCAATTCTTCGGCCTGCTCTCTGCTTAATTTTTTCCCGCTGATAAAAGCTGTCAAAAATTTGGGTAAAGATCCGCCAAACGTATCCTCAACAAAACGTATACTTTGCTTGGAATAGTATTCGTCCTTTGTCATCAGAGATGAAACAACAGCATTTTCATTTTTAAAAATGCCCTTCTCACATAACTTTTTCAAGACCGTGTAAGTTGTGGACTTTTTCCAATTCATTTCTTTTTCACATAATCTCACCAGATCGCCGGAACCTATCGGCTCATTCTGCCAAATTAATTCTGCGAACCTTTCTTCACTTTCTGTTAGCTTATATACTTTCATCATCAAACCCCCTTCGGTCTATACTATATCGACCTCATTATTAAGTCTATACCTTATAGACCAGGGTGTCAATATGTCTCTTCATAACAAACAACCTCATTATGAATTTGAATTCTTTTTTTCCCGATTTTTGCATTTAATGCCGTTTAATAAAATCTCCCACTACCTTGACAAATTCCCCCGGACGTTCCTTTTGAGGCCAATGTTTGCAACCCTCCATAATATGCAATCGACAATTGGGGATTATTTTACTGGCTGCAACAGCATACTTTAAGGGCACCGCTTTATCCCTGCTACCATGTATCAGTAAAGTGGGCATGGATATTTCACCAAGCCGGCTAAATAAATCGGTCTTTAATCCGGTCTTGGTAATCTCGCTTCGCTGAAAAGAAATAAAAGGTTTCCCGGCATCCGGTTCGAGCATGGCCCTTTGAACTTCTTCTACCAGAGCCTCGGTAACTTTCGATTTATCACCGATTAAATTGTAATTTAGTGACCAGCGAATAAGGGATTGGTACTTCCCTGTCCATTGGTACAGATTGTCATTAATTTTGGAACGAGTATACCAATAAGTGAGCCGGTGGTAAGGCAGCTTTGGAAATATCCCCCAGGCGTCGACCGGTATTAATAATTTGATCAGCTCCGGATAATTAAGTGCCATATTCAAGCAGATGCCTCCGCCTAAAGAAAGCCCTGCCATAATCACAGGGGAACACTCAAATGCTTCAATAATCCCTTTAACAATGTCCGTATAAAATTGTAAAGTATATTCACCCTCGATACGATCACTGCCCCCATAGCCCGGCAAATCGGGAGCAATCACTTTAAACTCCTCTGCCAACAGCTCCATGCCTTCAGCCCATGACATCATTGCCGAATCCACTCCGGCTCCATGCAGTAAGACTACCGGAGTATTGCCATTTCCGGCATAAAAGCATCGGACATTGACACCGTCAACCAAAATCGTTTTTCTATTAAGGTTAATGTCCATTTATTTCGCTCCTTATCTTTTTAGCATCTGCAAACAGAGCATCAGCTGTATAAAGTATCAACTTTATCAACCGGATTCCGAATCATATTAATTATTATTTCAGTTTACTATCACTTTAGTTATTCCGCCGCTTTGAAATTGTAAATCGGCTTAATCCGATCAACGATCTCCACGGTATCCCCGATATTGCTGACAATCTCTTCAAGGGGTTTGTAAGCCAAGGGACATTCGTCGAGAGTCTTTTTATTCACCGAGGTAGTATAAATTCCGGCCATGCTTTCTTTATATTGAGCCAAAGTTAAAGAATTCTTTGCCTCGGTTCGGCTCATCAGGCGCCCGGCGCCATGAGGAGCTGAGTAGTTCCAATCCGGGTTCCCTTTTCCCCGACAAATCAAGCTGCCGTCACGCATATTGATCGGAATAAGCAGCAACTCTCCTTTCTGTGCAGAAACCGCGCCTTTGCGCAAAATCATGGTCTTAATATCTATGTAATTGTGAATCGTGGTAAACTGCTCCAGAGTCTTTAACCCCATGCCCCTGGCGATTTCGTTGACTATCGCCTTACGGTTGAGCTCGGCAAAGCGCTGCACAATCTTCATATCATGGAGGTAATCTTCAAACAGCGCACCGGATAAATAACATAAGGATTTTGGAATATCGGGTTTGGTTTTATTCAATGACCTAGAAGCCTCTTTCTGATACAAATTAGCAACCTCCAACCCTAAATGGCGACTGCCGGAATGGACTACAAGGTAGAGATGGCCTTCGCTGTCTCGATTGATCTCGATAAAATGATTGCCCCCTCCAAGCGTCCCAATACTACATCGTGCCCGCTCGAGATCGACTTCCGATTTACATTTCAGTTTGGTCAAATCGATTTCTTCATTAAAGCTATGCGCTTTATGGCGCACACTAAATCCGGAAGGAATTTTATCGTAGATTAGCTTGTCCAATTTCTGCAGTTCAAAGTTACGGTTTTCCAGTTTTATAACTTCCATACCGCAACCGATATCCACACCCACCAAATTGGGAACGACTTTATTCTTAATGGTCATAGTAGTACCGATGGTGCATCCTACCCCACTATGAACATCGGGCATAATCCTAATCTTACTGCCTTGGACAAACTCTTGATCGCATAAGGTCTTGATTTGGGCTATCGCTCCCGGTTCAATATTTTCAGTATAGACAATAGCCGTATTATAGCGACCTTTACTCTCCATTTTGCCTGAAGTTCCTTTCCCGCCAGTTCTTTTCTTTATGAAGTATCATCCCTTCTCTCAATTTTATTTCTAATTATTATTTCGGCAGAGCTGTTTTAACTCCTCTCCTTTATTTTTATTAATTCTCAGATTGTACCGAATGCAATAAGCCTCAGAGAAAACCTCTGAGGCTTATGCTAACCAATCAACCAAGCCAAGGGCAATGTGAATTATTTATAATAGCGTATCTGCCCTTCCTCCAAATCGCCGTTGCATTCAACTAAAACATTGTGCTCTCCATCCGAAGAAGCAGCAATGTGAACGAATCTATTTTCAACCTGGGTCTCGGTCACAACACTAGGGAATTGTTCGGATATAAGTTCAATATATTCTTTGTACTTTTCCTCGGAAAACCCGCCAACCACATAAGAATAGGCGTATTCTTTACCTAAAACATTCGTCATGTCCATACCCATTTTAACGGTTACCCCATCAGGCTTAGGCAGTCCTCCCACTTTATCTTCATCCCAATCCAGGCCTTGACCGCTGGTAACAGTAACTTCATCTTTATCCTTGGCCTATTTTAACCGTCATTTCCTGAGTGGCCCCTTGGGTAGGCTCGGTGCCGCTGTCATTAGCAGGTTCTTGCTCCACTTCTGCAGCAGGTTTGCCGTTATCCTGGGCTGTCGGTTCGGAATTGCCGCCGCAACCGATCAAAGTCATGCTTAAACAGATAATCAAAATAATTGTCAATAAACGTTTCATCTTCCTCAACCTTCCTTACTTTTCCAATTCTATAAAACCGCTAAAACAGTTTGCACATTTTTAAGTACATTTAAAACATTTAATAAGTTACTGAATTCGCAAATATCTATAGATTAATAAGCGAATCCATTTAGAAATGAATATTTTTAAGCGAATATAATCCAAATTATTTACCTTTAATTATTTGATAAAGAGCTTGATCATTTACCGCACCTTGAAGGCCAAAGATATAGACATATTTTATCTGCTGGAATTTCTCACTGGTGTAATTCGTCGTGATATCTTTGATGTCCCTGTCATCGACAAGTACAATTGCCGAGAACACCAGTGTGGCAAAAGCCGAGCCCGCCAAAGCATCTGGAAAATCTCTTACCGTAGCGATACAGACATTGCTGAAATCTATTTCATGCTCAAAACACTTGATTATATTAATATTTCTTTCATATTTATCATTACCTGTAATCCTCTGAGGGTTAGGCAAGCTGGATTCAACCGCCTCACTGATCAAACCGGTGTTTCCAATAACATATGATTTTCAAAAAAATAGCCCAAACTAGTTGTGTTTGACGCATATATGTCCATCAGGCAAACACCTGCCTTTGCGCTGATTGCCGACCTCTTAACCTCTCATCCTCGCAGCCAGGCTAAGGTTTCGTCAATTTCTTGGGCGGTATCGGGTCTCTGCTGGCCTTCAGTGCCGGTAGCATAAAGTTTAAGATCGGCGGCGCAATGTCCATTATCTTAACTTTATCTGAAAATTGCAGAAAAATAACGGGGCTGTATGAATGTTCAAATTTCACACAACCCCGCTTGTGGGATACAAGAATTTCTTATCTTTTTAACGGCCGTTCTCGGAAAAAAATATGATTGGGAACTTCTTTTCCCTTGTTAACACCTTTTCTGGATAAAATCCAAAAAAAGCATTGGCCTGTCTTTCCAGGTAGGGATAGCTTGTTGTCAGTACCAGTTTGCCCTGATTGTCAACTTGTTGCCTGGCATTGTGTATGGTTAACCGCGGCACATTCATAATATCCATGTTCAGAAAACTGAGAAGCGTAACTAAATGGTCTTGAGCCAGCCCTGTACCCGACATTCCGGGAGAAATTCCGCTTATTGCCGCAGGTTTGCCGTCAAGAACCTGTTTTTCATGATCGCTTATTGGCCGTGATAACCAGTCAATTAAATTTTTCAGCACACCGGGGAAAAAGTGGTTGTATTCAGGCGTAAAGAACCAAATCCCATCTGCAGCCTTCACTTCGTCACGAACACGTTTTACAGCCTCCGGTGCCGGATACTCAATGTCCTGGTTCATTAAAGGAACGTCCTGATACTCGAGCAAGGTAAAGTCGGCTCGATTTCCAATGATTTCTTTTGCCGCCAAAGCCAATTGGCGATTATAGGAATCCTTGCGCAGGGAACCCACAATAGCCAAAATCTTTATTTTTTTCAAAAAGATCACTCCTCTCCTGATCTTCAATAATGTTACTTTTTCATTCTGGACCCCAAAATCATTGCACCTATTTTGGCAAGTGCTACATTTCTCGGTGATATTTATTGAGATAAAAAACCATAGAAAAAATAATGAACAAGTAAGCAATGACAAACATTAATAATGCGTAAATGTCAACCTGCATAAATGCAAAGGCGAGAATCAAGGCGGCAAATATTATTTGCATCAAATCATAAGCTTTTGCTTTTGCTTTATTGTTGATAGCTACGTTACGTTCATCTTTTTCTTCGATTTCCATTTTCTTGGCGGCATTAGGATCCTTTTTTAAAAGATATATCTTTATAGAAGTTCCAAGATTTCCTCCAAAAAAGCCGGCGCCAATTCCTATGCAGATATAGGGTAATGTACGCATAATACCTTGCGCATCCGGCAGAAATATCACAAGCACAATTCCCGCTATCAGAACCAAAAGCCCAACTGCCGAAAGGACAATATATTTTGCAATACCTTTACTTTTCATTGTTTGCTTCCTCCTCGTCATAAATAAGTATATCTTCAATACTCATCCCGAAGAATCTGGCAATTTTAAAGGCAAGTACAATCGATGGATTGTAACGCCCGTTTTCCAATGAACCTATCGTTTGCCTGGACACTTCCAATGCTGCCGCCAGTTCCTCTTGAGTCATTCCCCGTTGTTTGCGGATTTCTTCCAATCGATTCTTCAAATATATCCCTCATCCCTTAATGTAAAGCTTGATTTACATTAATAATTACAACATACAAACTTAAATGTCAAGTATACTTTCCATAATAATTTTATGACCGACGGTTTTGGAGACCGCTGTTGCAATTTCTCAAAAGGACCCATACGAATATAGTATTGGAACAAGCTCAATGAGCAAAAAAAAGCTTTCGATAATGAGATGCCCCCAAACGTTGAATTTAAACATCCAACGTTTGGGGGGCTATACAAAGGATGAAAGCATCTTTTTCGAAATTAAGCATCAATCCTTACCCAAAAAGCCTTTTAATCCGACCCCGCTCAGGAGACTTCCTTCGCCCTTGCTGCTTCCCCCTCCCCTGCTGCTGGCCGCATAAATGCGATTGGCCAAACGGCTAAACGGAAGAGACTGGAGCCAAACTTGGCCCGGACCTCTTAAAGTGGCCAAGAACAATCCTTCCCCGCCAAAGATTGCACTCTTTATATTGCCCACAAATTCTACGTCATAATCTATCCCCGGTGTCATGGCAACCAGGCAACCGGTATCAAGTTTAATGAGCTCACCCACACCAAGTTCTTTTTTAATTATGGTTCCACCGGCATGAAGGAAGGCCAGTCCGTCACCCACCAGCCGCTGCATAATAAAACCTTCGCCGCCAAATAAACCTACTCCGATTTTCTTCTGGAAGGCTATTTCAATAGCAATACCTTTGGCTGCACACAAGAAAGCATCCCGTTGACAAATAAGTTCTCCTTGAGATTCACTTAGATCAAATTTAATAATTTTGCCCGGATAAGGAGCGGCAAAAGCCACCGCTTTTTTTCCTGGTCCCTGATTGGTGAAGGTGGTCATGAAAATGCTTTCTCCCGTTAGAACGCGTTTCCCGGCTCCCAACATCTTATCCATAAATCCTTTGCCCGCATCCCGGCCTGAACCGTCCCCAAAAACTGTGTCCGATTGAATAGAACCGTCCATGTACATCATGGCTCCGGCTTCGGCTACGACGGTCTCTCCCGGATCCAGACTAATCTCCACAAACTGCATGTCATCGCCATAAATCTGATAATCAATCTCATGAGCTTTTGTCATATTTTTACCTCCTCTTTATAATTAGTATTCTCTTTGCTTGTTTTTTTGATTTTTTGATTCGCTTTTCCATTTAAGTTTCCCATGGTTTTTAATCGCCATTATTCAGTAGCATCCCAGATAGGTGTTCCTAAAAACTCCGAGAGCAAGCGAACATCTTCCATGAACTTTTCTTTATTGGCATGGGATATCACCCTCACCCGCTTCCCATTATTCAGTACAAGGTTTAACTCATGACTATAGTAGGCTCTTTTTCCGGGAACATATTGGGATAGAAGCTGAAGGGCATGCACTTTATCCAAAGCAACGATGTTTTTCGGATTATCAGGATCAGGAGATTTATCTTTCTTCTTCCTTCCTTTTAGGAACATGCCGGTTGACTTGTCAAAAACAATAGGGTCAGTTTGATAAAGCAGCAGATAAACTCCAAACAGCACAAAGATTATGCCCAAAAACAAAGGCAAAAAGCTCATATGACCGGAAAAAACATAAATAAGAAGGAGTACTCCAGCTAAAGGTAGAATGGAGAAAAATGCAATTAATTGACCGGTCATTTTAAATACCACTTTATTGGGGTTTACTCTTACCAACTTATGTGTGCGGAAGCTCGCACCATCGGATACTGGCTCCCAATCGGTCATTAGGGCCACAGGATCATTAAACCGGTTGGGATCAATAATGGTAGGTCCTTTATACATAGTACCCCCCGGCTTGTAGAAAGTCCCCTTAAATTCAACCATTTTCCATCCTCCTTTAATAGATTCTTGATTCCCGGAGCTATCGTCACCATATTCTGGCCCGTAAATATTATCGATCAGTGAAAAATCCGGTCATTAGGAACTATGTTAACATAATCGTTAGTATTTTATTTTATAAACCTGCCGGTTATAAAAATAGGCTGAATTTGTTTATAATCAGTAACAAAAATGTTATTTTAAATAAGTACTGATCTTTGGATGGCTAGGTGAAACAAATGCTTTCTCTTTCACCTACAATGTCCCCCTGTCACTTTTCTTATTATTTACTTTGCCTGCGGTGAAAAACGAAAGCGTAATAAAAATCTTGACAAAATAAAAGTGAAGATAAAATTTAATTTTTATTCCCTATCTAATCATGAAAAAAAATGTTCAATCAAGTAAAAAACCACCTCCCCAAGCAAATCGGAGGGCGGTTCCCCATTTTCATGATTTTAGATTACCAAGGAGGCATTGAAGCGTGAAAATAATAAAAGTCGCAGCAGGAGTCATTATGAATAATAACAGAGTTTTAATCACCAGACGTGCGCCAAAAGAAAACTTCGCCGGAGAATGGGAATTTCAAGGCGGTAAAATCGAGGATAACGAAACTCCTCAAGAATGCCTAGTCAGAGAGCTTAAAGAAGAACTTAATATAGGTGTTTCCATTGACAGATTTTGCACCGAGGTAACCCATGATTACAGTAATATTAGCATTAATCTAGTTGCCTATTATTGCACAATAATTGAAGGAGAGATTCAGGTTTCTGTTCATGATAAGTACAAATGGGTTCAAATAAATGATTTACTCAAATATAACCTTTTACCGGCAGATATTCTAATAGCTAAAAAGGTCATATCTGATTATTAAAATCCCATCCCATTTCCTTCAACTTGTTGACATACTTCAGCAAGTCTTCTCTGGAGGAAACGTTGAGCTTCATATAAATACGCTTATTATGGGTTTTTATGGTATTTATGCTTAGACAAAGTAATTGCGTTATTTCTTTGGCCGTATAGCCTTGCACATAAAGATTAAAAACGGCTCGTTCCGCGGGTGAAAGGGTCTTGGTGTTATTTACGAATTCCTGAAATACTGTTTCGGACAAACCTTCATCAAGCTTTGGTGAAGGTTCTTTATTTTGTACCAAAAGGAATTGAATAAGGTCATCTATCTCTGGGATTTTCGTTAAGGGACCACGGCTAAAATTCTTGGATTTGATAATATTCAGCCCTTCGGTAATGGGTTGGAGGTAACGGTGGCTGATAATGGAAGACAAAACAACTCCGATTATAAATAAAATCAGGCAAAGAAAAGTTAAACGCAATTTGGCTGCAGCAAGTTGTGAAATCATATCTTCTTTCGGCAACATGATGGCTACAGCCCACTTTTGATCTTCAAAAACCGATCCTTTTGGATAAAGCTGAACCTCATCATGCAAACCGATAAAAAACACATCTTTTTCCAAACCATAGGTAAACAAAGAATTAGGTCCTTTCTTAATCCGAAGGGACTGGCCGGGCAATCCGCTGTCAAGAGCAAGATATCCCCCTGCAAACAAAGCTTCTGATGTATGAAGTAAAGTATCGTTAACAGGAGAAAGCATGGAGAAAATTCGACTGTGATTACTATTGTCGGGCATATAGCTTAGCTTAAACAACATGGTGCTAATCTCGAATCCACATACTCCAAACACATTGCCGTAAGAATCAAGGAGAGGTATGGAGCAAAGCATAACTTTTTCACTTGTCCCCGGTAAAATAAGCGGGGAGCTCCAATAATAAAGGCGAGTGAGCGGAAGCCGGTATCGTTTGGCCTGTTCCATCGGTAATCGAAAAAAAGATGCATCCCTTATATCCATTTCCATAGTCCATTGAGAATGTAGAGGAAGCGAATTATTGCGGGCAATTTTGGGGAAACCATGAAGAACCTGAATCGTGGGGTCCGATGAACTAATAATATTCGGTTCCATATTTTTTAAATATAATCCCGCACGAGAGTAGGCTGCATTCTCTAAGTGAGGGTTTACCGTGGCATCCAAAATAACAAAGACTCCACTGCTCTTAGCTTTCTGCAGGGAAAACAAAAGACGTTCG
The DNA here is from genome assembly GCA_012523535.1 of Peptococcaceae bacterium. Lineage (GTDB taxonomy): Bacteria > Bacillota > Desulfitobacteriia > Desulfitobacteriales > Syntrophobotulaceae > JAAYMU01. Next base: position 2,064 of record JAAYII010000018.1, on the reverse strand, counting down.
TATTCATTTTCCAGTATATCTTCCAGAACCTCAGGATGTTTGGACAAATCCTTAACCTGTATGCCACGATTCTGAAGGTTTTTTTCTATACTTTCAGACAAGCCCCTGGACAATTCCACCGCATAAACGGAAAGATACCCAAATTGTTTTGAGATATCATCTCTTATATGGGACAGTTCTATTTCCATTGCTTTTATAATCTCATTTCGGCCGGCGGTGAAATGCCCCGTGCCCAAGAGAATCACGATAACCCCCAAAAGCATGGTTAATACCAGCAAAATGAGAAATAAAAACAACCTTAGATGCATCGAAATACCAACAGTACCGGCATTTTTATAAACTTGCCACAATTTTCGAACCTTGTTTTTCGGAGAAAATTCTTTAAGGAACAACTCAATCACCTTAATGCATTTTATCTACCAAAGATCATATCGTTGATAAATTGTTCATAAACTCCTTTGGATACATTATCGAAAACCGCCTCGGGATCTTGATCTTGTTCTTGAATCTGTTGTTGGAATTTTTCTTTGGAAGAGTATGCAACGGCCATTAAAAGTTCCTCAAAGTCTTTCTGCATTTCATCAAAACCTTCAACAACCGGAGGGATATAAAAATCATACTCCTTTTGCATCTGGATCACCGTAGCGCGGAGTGCGGCAATTCGAGGATCATTACTGGTTTCAGTTGCTTTGTCCATTAAAATATCATAAGCTTCTTTGGTCACAGGAAGATATCCTGTGGAAGAAACAAAATCCAGATTCTGTTCCGCAGCGGTAAACCATTTTAGGAAAACAACCGCTGCATATTCCTTCTCCGGAGCGGATTTCATAACGCATAATCCACTGCCTCTCTGGATAGCGACTTTTTCCCCTCCTTCAAAGACAGGATAGGGTAAGATAGCATATTCAGCCGGCTCAGAAGTGTTATCCTCATGAGTAACGGTAGGCGAAAAAAATAATACTCCGGCCGTAGAACCGGTACTGCAGACTATATCGCCAGTTTTGGCAAGATCGGAACCATAGCCGTTAAAGATGGCAATGTGGCCGCGAACAGCCGATGGATAATAGCAATTCCAAATCCGTAAAAACTCAGGGGCCGAAAGCTGAAGACGTCCGTCTTTAATAAAGTCCTTACCTAACTGCTTGAAGCTAACTTGAGCAAAATTAAACAAAGAATCCGGTACATAAAAGGCTTTGCCATCATTAGCGATTTCCGGGGTTTGCTTATCAGTCCATTCATAATATTTTTCTGCGGCTTCGAGTATCCCCTCAAAAGTTGCTAAACTTTCTAAACTAATTCCGCACTCTTGGGAAAAGCGATTGAAAATGGTTTTATTCACAAAAAGAACCTCTGTAGATTTAGCGAAAGGAAATACATAAAGCTTTTTATCGGTCAAGCGCCCCTCTTCTATAAAACGAGGTATATAAGCAGCAATCTCCTCCTCAGTAAAAAAAGGATCCAGCTCAAGAAGTAAACCCTTTTCAGCAAGAATTAAGGCGGTTTTAGGGTAAACCGTAGAGATATCCGGTAATGCCGGTGCTCCGGGATCGCCATTGGCTGCCATAGTAAGCTTTTTATGAAGATCAGCAGAGCCAGATATGGAGGTCACGCTGAGAACAATTCCTTCATCTGCTCCCACGGTTGCATTGAACTTATCTACAATGGCGTCCATAGTGCCTCTCATTTGTCCTCCAAAATTATGCCAGAGAGTTAACGTCACAGGCCGATTAGGATCAAGCAGTTTTTTACTTTGGCAGCCACCAAGCACCAAGAGGAAAAGCAATAAGCAAACAAAGGCAATACAAAACTTCCCCTTTTTTTCTCTTTTCACCCCGCAACCCCCTTCAATTTAATTTCTATATTCTTTTTATCAGATATTAGACATGATTAAAACACTTTTTCGGAAAAAATCACCCCAAAATCACCCCTCACAATCACCCCATTGATAGATTTATTCAGTCCAAAGGGTGATTACAACTCTTAAAATTAATAACACAATTAACTAATAAGTATTTAAGATACCGCTAGACGCGGGGCGGTATAAGATTATTTATGTGAAAGGAG
>JAAYII010000176.1 GCA_012523535.1 Peptococcaceae bacterium | reverse complement strand
CTCCACAGATAGTTAATCATTACTGTCTGTGGAGGTGATTGCTTGTGGAGGCGGGGACTTTTTGTAGAAAATCCCTTTTAATTAAAATCGATATAGCGTGCCGTTACGCCTTCCAGGCTGTTGAGCTCATTTACCAAGGCCTCAACATCCTCTTTAGTGCCGCATGGATGCAAAACGATAATACCGTCATTTGAACAGGCATCATCGCTTACATCATGCAAACCCAAACGGGCTTTGATCTTGCAGCCGTTTTTTGTAAGGGTCTCTTGAAATTTTACGGCATTGTCAATTCTGTTTTCCATCCGCACACCGATAATGTAGTAACAGGACATCAAACCACCCTCCTGGCACCGCTTGCCATATATTCTTAATTGTATTATAACAATTTAATCCCTGAAGTAAGCAACGCTTTTTTCCTGTTACGATATATCCGGAAATATTGTAGAATAACAATGTACTTTGAAAATAATAGAACTAACCGGGAGAATAAAAGAACTAACTGAAAGATGGTGATGGCATAATGAAAGGAGCAGTCTTTGATATAGACGGAACGATTCTGGATTCCATACCGATTTGGGATAAAGCGGTTAAAAGTTTTTTGAACGGTTTGGGAATTGAAGCGGAGCCCGGATTGAATAAGACTACCTTTTCCTCCATGAGCATGGCGGAATGGGTTAAATTTTTAAAGAACAGGTATGGCCTGGCTTTGGGCACGGATGAAATAGCGGCTGGAATTAATCGCATCGTTGAAGGTCTGTATTGTTCCCAAGTCCGTCTAAAGGATGGTGTGGAACAATTCTTAAAAGACATGAAGCAAGCCGGTATTAAAATAACGGCGGCAACATCCAGTGGCAGACACATTGTGGAGGAAGCTCTGCGGAGACTTAATGCGATGAATTATTTTGACAGGATATTTACCTGTAATGAAATAGGTGCCGGCAAAACCAAGCCGGATATCTATCTGGCTGCAGCCGGGTATATGGGAACAACTCCGGAGGATACTTGGGTTTTTGAGGATGCTTTATATGCAATTCGGACGGCAAAAAATGCCGGCTTCAGAACAGTGGGAGTATATGACCCTTTCAATATAGAAGACATGGAAGAGATTAAATCGATTTGTGACATCTATTTAAATAAGCTGGACGATTTTTACGGTTTGGTAGAAAAAATAAACCGAAGTCAGATATAAAAGAAAAAGATAGACAAAAAACACGGGAAATAATACGGGAAATAATTCTGAAGGAAGCGATGATGGCTTGATATAAAGAGGGGGAGTAGATTTGAAGTTCATTTCCTGGAATATTGATTCTTTGAATTCGGCCTTGACAGGTGCTTCGGAACGGGCCCAATTAAGTCGGCAAGTAATGAATTCCATTGCCGAACACAATCCGGAAGTGGTTGCCTTGCAGGAAACCAAGCTGCCCGGCGAGGGACCCAGCAAAAAGCAATTGGAAATATTAAATGATTTGTTTCCGGGGTATGAAATTGTTTGGAATTGCTCTGTAGAACCGGCACGCAAGGGCTATGCCGGCACCATGTTTATATATAAGAACAGTTTAAAACCGAGGGTAAGCTTTCCCAAAATCGGGGCACCTGACACTATGGATTATGAAGGTAGAATTATTACCTTGGAGTTTGAAGATTTTTATTTGACGCAAGTATACACTCCGAATGCGGGTGAAGGCTTAAATCGCTTAAAGGAGCGGCAGATTTGGGATATTAAATTCGCCGACTATCTGGAAATGCTGGATAAAGAAAAGTATGTCTTGGCCACCGGCGATTTTAATGTGGCCCATAGAGAAATAGACTTGGCCCATCCCGATAGCAACCGCAATACAGCAGGCTTTACCGATGAAGAGCGGGAAGGCTTTACCAACCTTCTAAAAAGGGGCTTTACAGATACCTTCCGTTATCTGCATGGGGATGTGACAGGGGTTTATTCCTGGTGGTCCCAGCGGGCTAAAACCAGCAAAATCAACAATTCCGGCTGGAGAATCGATTATTGGCTGGTGAGCAATAGGATTGCGGACAGGGTGCTGAGATCGGAAATGATTGATTCGGGACCAAGACAGGATCATACGCCTATTTTGTTGGAAATTGACTTATAGATCCTTTTCCATGCCTCCTAATTTTCAACGTTAAGAGGTTTAAATTTTCTAAGGACTTGGATCATCAAATTATTATGGGAATAATCTCTTGACAGAAGGGAGTGTGTTCCTTACCATCATGCTAAACACAATTAATCAGGGGGAAAAGTATGGCCCAAAAACTGTTAGAGGAAGAAGAAAAGACGCTAAAACCGTCCCAAGGCCTTGCCGTTAAAATAATTATTCCGATTTTAATTGTGGCGGCGGTTATAGTGATATGGTTTGCTAAAAACGCCGGCAAATTGCCGTCAATTACGGGTGATAACCCTGATTTTGGACTCTATGTAACCGAAGAAATCGACCTTAAAAAACTAAAATCCTATGGCCTGCCTATTATGATAGGCTTCGGGGCGGATTACTGTCTTTCTTGCCAGGAAATGATTCCCGTTTTCGAGAAACTTAACAAGGAGTTACAAGGAAAAGCGATTATTAAATATGTGGATATATGGGACTATCCTGAACTGGCAAAAAACTATCCCATCAGGGTAATTCCGACCCAAGTGTTTTTTGACAGGAAAGGTAGACCGTATACTCCGTCCGACCCGCAAGCGTCGCGGATGAATATGTATCATCTAAAGGATACAAAAGAACACGTATTTACCACTTATGAGGGTGTTATGACGGAGGAGATGATACTTGCAGTCCTTAAGGAAATGGGGCTGAAAGAATGATCAACCAATGGCTTGAGACTTTGTCAACACTTATAGCCGGTAGTTTCTGGCTTGCGCCGCTGCTGGCATTGTTGGCGGGAGTACTGACTTCCGTAAGTCCCTGCGCCTTGTCTTGCGTCCCGCTTGTAATAGGATATGTTGGCGGCGTAGGGAATAGAGATACGAAAAAAGCATTTATATTGTCATTAACCTTTGCCCTTGGAATGGCGGTTACTTTTACTGCTCTCGGTACGGTTGCCGCCTTATTCGGAAAACTTATAGGAATTTCGAGCATGTGGTGGTATATTGCCCTTGGCATTCTAGCGGTGTTGATGGCGCTTCAAATCTGGGAGCTCTATAATTTTATTCCTTCTACCTATCTCACAGGCAAAACGGCAAAAAAAGGATACTTAGGGGCATTGGTTGCGGGTATATTAGGAGGAATGTTTTCTTCGCCTTGTGCAACTCCCGTATTAATTGTTTTACTGGGCATTGTAGCTCGGAGCGGAAATGTTGCCTGGGGTGTGGTGCTCCTGCTGTTTTATTCAATCGGCCACAGCATACTGGTATTGGTGGCCGGTACTTCGGTGGGATTCGTTAAAAAAGTGACCTCCAGCGGGAAGTACGGTTTATTAAGCAAGTTATTAAAGATTGCTATGGGCGGGATTATATTGCTGATAGCATTTTATATGTTCTATTTGGGATTTTAATTAAGAGTACTAAGGGTTTCCCGATATCGAGTTTTTCTCCGGCCTACTTTGCCGAAGCCGACGATGTCGGGAAACCATTATTTTTTTTGCGGGACTATCGCCGTTTTAGCGGAGGCAGAGAAGAAAAGACAGATAATTAGCAACCATATGGTTGTTCTTTTTTTTATAAATTTATAGTTGCTGATAAATATGTTCAGCCAATACGGCAATCAACTGTCCTGAAAAACCATGTTGTTAACCGATTTTTATTATGTTTTTATGCTGTCTCAACTATTCATCGCAGCACTAAAGGCATTGACAAAAATAACTTAAGTGTATATACTGTGAATATACAGTATAATAAATATACATAGTTAATTCACATATATAATTCTCAATTAATTCACACTGTTAATACGGGGGGGTTAAGAACAATAAATGAACATTATTATTTCCAATTCCTCGCAGGAACCGATTTATGAGCAGATTGTCAAACAGATTAAAAATATGATTCTCAGGGGAGAACTGGCTGAGAACGAGATGCTTCCTTCCATACGGAGCCTGGCCAGGGATTTGCAGATAAGCGTCATCACCACCAAGAAAGCATATGAGGAATTGGAAAATGACGGTTATATAGTAACAGTACAAGGCAAAGGTTCTTTCGTAGCGGCCCAAAACAAAGAACTGCTAAAAGAAATACGCCTAAAAATCGTGGAAGAAAAACTGGCGGAAGCGGTTGATGCGGGCAGGTCCATTGAGTTGTCCCTCGATGAAATGCAGGAAATGTTAAAAATACTTTATGAGGAGGTATAGCATGGCAGCTGTATTGGAAGTAAAGAATTTAACAAAGAAGTTTAAAGATTTTGCCATAAATGATATAAGTTTTACCCTGGAAAAAGGATATATTATGGGTTTCATCGGTCCAAACGGGGCGGGGAAAAGCACAACCATCAAACTAATTATGAATCTGCTTAAAAAAGATGACGGGGAAATTAAGATTTTTGGACTGGACAATGTGGAGTATGAAAAAGAGGTAAAGAACAGAATCGGCTTTGTCTTTGATGAAAACTATTTTTACGAAGAACTGACGGTCATGGAAATGAAAAGAGTAATAGCTCCTTTATACAAAAACTGGAATGACCGGGTATTCAACAAATACCTTAAGGAATTCTCCTTACCTGCTAAAGCTAAGATAAAAGAACTGTCCAAAGGAATGAAAATGAAATTCTCCATTGCCGTTGCCCTGTCCCATGAAGCGGAATTATTGATAATGGACGAACCCACTTCCGGCCTTGATCCTATAATTCGCAGCGAATTGCTGGATATACTGACTTTCCTGATCCAAGATGAAAACAAAAGCGTATTTTTCTCAACCCATATTACCTCTGACCTGGATAAGATTGCGGATTATATAACGTTTATCAATAACGGAAGTATTGTGTTTTCCTGCGCCAAAGACGATATCCTTGAAAACCACGGCTTGGTCAAAGGACCAAAGGAAATACTTGATGCCGATCTAAGGAAGTATTTTATAGGCCTAAAGGAAACCCAGTTTGGCTTTGAGGGGTTAACGGAAAACAGGCAGCAGGTAAAAAGAATTTTAAGGGACAGGGCCATTATCGATCGACCCTCTCTCGATGATATCATGCTCTATTATGCGAAGGAGGTGCAACATGTTTAATCTGGTTTTAAAAGATTTACTGGTATTAAAAAAGAATTTCCTGTTTGGGATAGTCTATATATTGATTATGATAGTGGCTTTTCAACAGATTGGGGGTTCCATGTTAGCAGCAAGCATTGTAGTGTTTTCATATATGATGGTCCAGCTGGCTTGCGCTTATGATGAAAAAAATAAAGCGGATATTCTATTAAACAGCCTGCCGTTAAACAGGAGCACCATAGTAATTGCGAGATATATCTCCACATTTATTTTTACGGCAATTTCGATTGTTTATTATCTGCTGCTTTCAGGCCTCATCAAAGTATTGCACCTGCCTCTTAAAGTATATCCCGTATCCCTGGAGGGCATTTTAGGAGCGTTGTTTGCTTTGATTCTGGTATGTGGGATATATTTACCCATATTTTTTAAAATGGGATATATTAAATCGAAATTATTGAATTTTGTTCTGTTTTTTGGAGTATTTTTCGGAGGCGCAATATTGTTGCAAGAATTGATTACGAATAAAGACCAAAGCACTCTTCAAAGAGTAGTGCAGTTTTTGAACGAACAATCTACTATGCAGGTAGCGGTTGAAATATCTGCCGTCATGATTTTGCTGCTTTTCATATCATTTATGTTTTCTTTGCGTAATTACAAAAAACGGGAATTTTAGCGGGCAAAAACCCTATTGCCGGATGGGGTTCATGGAATAAAAGTGATCTTTTATAGGCTAGACTTTTCATTAGAATCCTCGATAATTATATCGAAGATGTTTTCCAAAGCGGCGGTTGAGCCGGCGGATTCGGATAAGGTTTTTGCTATGAGGAGGTAAGGAATGGGTTCGGAGCTTGATTATTTTCTGGATATAATACCGTCGGATATGTATGCAAAAACAAAAGCAACGATTTGTCGGCACATTGCTATTTTTGAGCCTGAACGGTACGCCCTGGGAGAACTGTTTCGGGTTGATGATTATCACTTCGTACTGTTTTTTGCCGGCGCCCCCGCTATGAGAATAGGAGATGTTGAATACCGGGTAAAAAAAGGTGATATGGTGGTTGTTCAACCTTGGGAAGGAGTTTACGGCATCCCGGGCAAAAACGAAAAATATGGCAAATACCTGCACATTGCCATCAAGAAAGATTTTTTCCTTGAAATAGCCAAGGAAGTAGCCGAAGCAGCCAAGGAAAGGGAATTTAGATTTAAACGTGTCCAAGGGCGTTATAGCAATCAACTGCTTGATTTAATCGGTGAGTTCCAGAGGGAGCTCATGAATTACGGTCAGTCTTTTCCAAGCATGCTTAAAAGCCTGTCCATCCAAATCGTATTTCAACTGATCCGGGACTTGCGGGCGGAGCATAAAGAGCAGGAAGAAGAAATCGACTGGGATAACCCGTATATCGGCAAAGCTATTTTATTTATGCGGAATCATTACCAAACAAATATCAGCATAAAGGATATTTGCGATTCCATTTATCTAAGTCGCTATCACTTTAAAAGGATATTTAAGGAATACACCGGGCGAACACCCCACCGCTACTTAATGGATATACGGCTGGAGAAAGCGAAGGAACTGTTGCTAAGTAATAAAAACTCAATTGAGGAAATTGCCAGGATGTGCGGTTTTGTAAATGCGGGGCATTTTACTGTAGCTTTTAAGCGTGACACAAAACTAACGCCCTCCGAATACAGGAAAATACATTCGATGAAATAGAATAAAGTGCTAGTCCGATACTGTTCATCGATCCGGTGGACAGTTTTTTTATTTTAAATGCTTAAATACAGCACTTTCGAAAAGAAAAAACAGCACTTTTACAAAATCAGTTTACCTGTCCATGTGCTATTGATATTAAAAACCGAGAGTTTTGAAGGTACGCTGATGAGTGATTCCATCACCATGGAAAAAGAGTACCAACAGGCTATGGAAAAAATAAATGAATTGCTAAAAGAACAGGAAACAAAGCAGAAAAGCGAGGAAGAGAAAATAGCGGAAAAATATGCGGAAATGAATCAAACGCCCTGGCCTGAAGAAGCATTAGCGGGTATCCCCAAGGCTTGCGATCTGGTTTATGAGTTTTACGACTGGAAAGACGAAGACGGCTATGCTTCCATAAAGGTTTTTATGAGTCAAAGTGAAGCCGAAGCCTATTTTGCGAAACTTAAGGATTTGGTTATATCTCCCGACGGTGCCCGCCGAGACAATGAATTAATTTGGGTGAAGGGTGCAGGTGACGGCTTTACTCTTAGTTGTACCTACGATACGCATATGAATATTTTAAGCATTACGTATTACTATCAATAAAAGGAAAACAAAAATCCAGGTCATATAACCTGGAAGATATAGAACTTAAGGTAGTCCGTTTCCGGAACGTCCCAGAGGATCGGGTGGTCCGGGGCTTGCTGGCGGGCTTCGATCTGCCTTAATTGGACAGCGGCATCCGCCGCGGCGCCGGCCAGAGTTTTGCGGAATAAATCAGCGGTCATGAAGTGGCTGCAACTGCAAGTGGCCAGATACCCCCCTCTGGGCAGCAGCTTCATGGCCTTCAGGTTAATCTCTTTTCCCGTTTTCCACATCCACCAGATATTTCACACCGTTTTCCCGGATCTCCGTCAGGGCGGAGTCCGGGACAGGCAGGCCCTCGAAGCGGTACCAACCTTTATATTCTGCCAGCCCTTCCTTTGTGCGCAGGGCGATATCATTGCGCTCATAAATGCCGGTGATGGTTTCACCCATTTCCGCAAGAACATCCCAAAGGGCTTGGTAAATTATATCCTTGATAAGTTCCATGCCCAGGCAGGCAATTTGCACGGATAAAAGGCTGCCGTAACGATCCACTGTCAGCCCCGGCATCTGGTCAGCCTCGCCGTGAATCAAGCGGCAACAGGTAAAATCCCTACCGGGCATGACGGTTTGGCGGTAACGAACGGCATACTCCACCCGGCGGCGCCAAAAGCGGGCGTCAAAGACATCGTTGGCGTTGCGGGAAATAAGACGAATGGTAATTTTGCTGGCACTGTTGTAAAAGCCCGTACCCATATAGGCGTTGCCGGCAAACACGTCCACCAGCCCGCCGTTTTGGATTTCGCCCTCGGTTTGGCGAATCTCTTCCCCGTAGATCCAGGGATGCCCGTTCTTGACACTGCGCTCCGCCTTGGGGGATATTTTGACTTTGGGATATTGCCGCTCCTGTTTCATCTGTTTCACCCTTCACCATAGATTGTTTTCTGCCTGATTGTAATACATTTTTATTTTGCCATCAACATGCGTGGAACATTTACGAAAAGCTATTGGTGGATCACAAAATGCAAGAAAAAACGAATACATCTACAAGGTATCGGGTATTAAATGCGGTTTTTCTGGTAGGAATTTTCACGGCCTTTTCCAGCGGCTTAGTGAATTTTATCCTGGATTTGGACCCGGTAGTCATTATAACTTCCTTTGCTTGCGGACTTTTAACTATCGGTTTGTATGTAGCTTTCATAATAAGCAATAATTATAAACTATTTTCGATGATAGCCGTTATTTTTACAAGTTTTATTATTTTCCCAGCCCTGTGGCGTATTACTGGGGGGACCCATGGCAGTATTCCATATTATATAATTCGGTTCTATAATAAATGTTGGGGTAAGCAGCAGGAAAAAAATAGAGCATAAGCGAAAACCTACCGAGTAAATAAACCCTCAATCATTTTCAGGAGGTTTTGCTTATGCTTAATTCTAATTATATCCAAACCTTGCTTGGAATTAAAGATGCAATTG
>JAAYII010000175.1 GCA_012523535.1 Peptococcaceae bacterium | reverse complement strand
GAATAATCCATATTAAAAAAAGCACAAAACGATAAATAATATTTATTACATAATAACACACATCTATCCAAGTGTCAATGGGTTAATAAGAAATTTTGTTGTCGTAATAAATAAATTTTTGTTTAAAATAAAGAGGTGATTAAATGGATATTAACCAGCTCAAGTACTTCATTTCCGTCGCTGAAACGTTGAATTTTACTGAAGCGGCAAGAAGAAACGGACTAACCCAACCGGCCATCAGCCACCATATCGGTGAGCTGGAAAAAAGCTTGGGAAGTAAATTGTTTATTCGAAATCGTCGCAGTGTTACCTTAACAAAATCGGGACAGAAGTTTTTGCCTTATGCCGTAGAAATGGTTGAAATTGCAGAAAAAGCAGCTTTTCAGATAAAGCAGTTGGAAGAAGGATTTAAAGGGCATATTTCTATTGCCGCCCTTACAACTTCCAGCGCAGTTCTTTCTCGTTGCCTTTCTGCGTTTTCTTCCAAATATCCGGACATCAACGTTGATATCAATTTCACCTCAGGTCGCAGTCAGGTAATTGCGATGAATAAAGCTAAATATGATTTTCATTTTGCTGTTAAAGAAATGGTGCCTGCCGGCGAAACATTTGACTACTTAGTATCCCATCGGGACAGACTTGTAATGGCCGTTCCCTCCAACCACCCTTTAGCAAATAAACCGCTTGATTTTTCCCAATTGCACAACGAAAGATTTGTCACTGTAACGGAAACCGACGGTCCAGCTTTATTTAATGAAATCATGAAAGTATGTTCAGCCAGGGGTTATAAACCAAAGATAACTTGCCAATATGATCGCGCCGAAGCCGTATTGCTTTCTGTTGGTGCCGGATTAGGAATAGCTATTATTCCTGAAGCTTTAAGTAAAACTTTTTATTCCGAGAATGTAACCTTTAAAGAAATTCCCGGTGATGATACATTTCGCACATATGTTATTGCTTGGCATCGGGATATGACCAATCCTGCGGCTCAATTGTTTTTAAGAGTGGTAAAGGAACTATTCGATGACAAAAAATAACCATTTTATTTTTTACCGAACTGCTTCCCTCTACTTTTCTTCCTCGCCTCCTTCTTCCCCAGTCCCAAAATCAAGTTTATTTTTTGGTTCTAATCGGAAAACAATAAAATGAGGGCATATTTTTAGCCCTCATTTTTTATTTGTATGGGTGTTTGGTTTATTGAGGATTATTCAAAAGTCCTGGGGTAGTAACTATTTTGAACCTTTATCCGTATAATACAATATCTTCAGTAAGTAGGGGGGTTAAGATTGTTTAAGTATTTCAACGGTTTATTGTATTCGGTGGAGGTAAGTTATCCTGATCCGGAATTCGGGAGAGTAATGCTGGAGCATTACGGGGGTAAGGATAGCGAATTTTCGGCGGCCACGCAATATATAAATCATAGCCAAAATATGCCCAATCCATATATACGCGAACTGTTAAATATGATTGCTGCTGAAGAACATAGTCATATGGAAATGGTTGCTGTTTCAATTCAAAAATTAGGGGGGCCTCCGCTTTGCTATGTAAATTCGCAAGGTGTCCCCTGGTGTCTCGAGTATATCGACCAAAGCTTGGATCCAGTGGCAATGCTCCAGGCTGATGCCGAGGCCGAAATCCGGGCCAGGCAATTGTACAATCTTCATTTAACAATGACTTGCGATCCTAAGTTGCAAAAAATGATACAGTTTCTAGGAAGCCGGGAAGATGTTCACAAGTACCTTTTTGAAAAAGCCCGGGATTTAATTCTACAAAATGCGCCTCTCGATTCTTTCCGGAAATTAATTACCGAATACAGGATGAGTTTTCCTACAAGCTAAAATACTCCTGTTTATTTTCACATTAAGCTATAAACGGAATTTATCTGTACGTCTCAAGTAAATTGAGGCGTCTTTTTTGTTGGTAACTTCTTCACTTTCAAATATAAAAACATAACAGCCTTAGTCCCCATCGGTATAAACTAAGGCTGTAGTTTTAATGTTCGAGTATTGTTTATTGTTATTCTTACCAATTAAAGTTTTACAAATTGTGATTATATCAGTTGGTGAACAGTGATCAGAATTCCGGCGATAACGGCTGAAGTGATAACGCCGCTTATACTGGCACCCATGGCGTACTGCAGAATAATTGCTCTTTTATTTGCTTTCGCCACTTCTGTTTGCACGATTTTAGCCGTGGTAGGAACACAAGATACTCCTGCCATACCGATGGCCGGATTAAAGTTCTTGCGATTGATAAAGTAAACTACGTAGCCGCCGATAACTCCGCCAATACCTGAGATTAAGAGAGACAACATTCCCAGGACCAGGATCGGTAAAACTTGAGGATCCAAAAGAATCCTTGCATCACACAAAGTTCCCAGCAGGAAGGCTAAAAAGAAAGAAGCCCCGTAAAGTACCACATTTTCCAGTAAATTTACATATTTAAGTATTCCGGATTCTCTAATGGCAATGCCGAGGAAGAGACAGGAGAAGAGGGGTGCGGCAATCGGGATAAGGAAGCACAGCAGTGTGCAGGCAAAAACGGCGAAAATCAATTTTTCCTTGGAAGTAACATTGGTTCGTTTGGTGGTTTTGACAATTGAACCCCGTAGTTCTTTAGGGACCAATAACCTTAAGAGGAAGGGATAGCCGGCGTAGGTTAAACTCAAATATAAATAAGCCACTACAGTTATGGGAACGAAAAGTTCAGGCGACATCTGAAGTGAGGCAAACAGAACCATGGGGGCATCCGCGCCGCCGATGGTTGAAACTGCGGCAGCTTGGCCGGGGGTAAGACCCATCGCTATTCCCAGCGGCAAAACGACAAAGGTACCCAGTTCAGCGAACAAGGCCAGCAGCATACTGGTAAATGGGTAAGATAACACAAAACTTAGGTCGGTAATTACGCCGATACCCAAAAAGATTAGGCAGGCAATAAGACCGTTGCTGAAGGTAAAGGTATAAATGGGCTGCAAAAAGTCAATTTGCAAAACATTCATTAATGCATCGGTTTCTGAAACCAGAGGGTCTAGAAAAATCGTTCCTGTTGTGTGAGCATCCATAATTAGTACACCGGCATTTACCGCTGCCATACCAAAGCCCAAGGGTATCATGATAAGAGGTTCCAATATTTGCTTTGAACCCAGGAAAACCAATACGATACCTAACAGCATCAATACTATTCTGGCAATAGCAATTTTGGTATCAACCATAAACAAGGTGCCAATCCCTTGAAATAGATGCATTAGATCCATATATGCGATCCTCACTTTCTAACTAAGTATAAAGGCAGTGGATTAAATTATGATTCATTTTTAGTCTGGGTTTTATTATCGCCAGAAAAACGGCGGATAACAAAAAGCAATATTTTGATTAAACAAGCCATAAAAAAACATATAATAAAAGTCAAGGCATAGACTTGAAGTGATGCTGCAATAGCGCTCATAATGGCCTTTTCCTCCTTAATAAATCATTAAATAAAACGGTTATATCGGAATAAGCTGAAGCTGTGTTTAACTGATTTCCTTACGAATCATGATTATATATATAACAAGCATAATAACAACAATAACGCCCAAAACTATTGATTGTGGTCCTGAAAACATGGTGTTTATCCCTCCTTGTAGGGTTCCAAAATCTTAGTGCCGGATTTAATAAAAAATGTAGTTGGAAGTGCCCAATATGATGAAAACAAGTAAGTATACAGTATACTAGAAAATTAGTATGCTGTAAAAATTAAAACCCTCTGTTAGTGTTTAATAAAATTGTTATTGCTTAATATAACGGAGCACCTTATTCACAGCGCTCCGTTATATTATGCCTGTGATCAAGTTTTTTGTAAGCCAAAAGTCTATTTCTCAAAAGCTGTGGAAATGATTATTGGCGATTAGCCGACTAATTTTTTGATTTCTTCGGTAAGCAGCGGAACAATTTCAAAAAGATCTCCTACTATACCGTAATCAGCCACGTTGAAAATATTAGCTTCAGGATCTTTGTTAATGGCTACAATTACTTTGGAGGAACTCATACCGGCCAAATGTTGGATAGCTCCGGAAATTCCGCAGGCTATATAAAGAGTTGGAGAAACAGTCTTTCCGGTTTGGCCAACTTGGAACTTTTGATCGATCCAGCCGGCGTCTACTGCAGCACGAGAAGCTCCCACTGCTCCACCGAGGGCATCGGCTAGGGCTTCCAGTATCGGGAAGTTTTCCGGACCCTTCATGCCACGGCCGCCGGAAACGATGATTTCAGCTTCAGTAAGCTCGGGACGAGCGGAAGTTGCGAGTACAACTTCTTTAAGAATGGCCCGAAGGTCTTCTTGGTCGATTTCTGCAGTTTCATTGACAATCTCAGCTTGGCGAGTTGTATCAGGAGTGGCAAGCGGGAATGTATTGGGACGAATGGTTGCCATAACCGGTTTAGCGTCAGTTGCAACCTGAGCGAAAGCTTTACCGCCGTAAATCGGGCGTTTGAAAGTTAAGAAGTTAGCCTCATCCCTTTCCATACCCGTGCAGTCGGAAGCTAAACCGACTCCCAGTCGTTGGGCAAGACGCGGTGCCAGATCTTTTCCCATAGCGGTGTTGCCGATTAAAACGGCATTGGGTTCTTCTTTGCGGATTAGTTTGTTGAGTACCGAAGTATAGGCTCCGGTGGTATATTCGGCTAATTTTTCATTGTCAACCAGAATAACCTTGTCAGCTCCATAAGAGGCGACTTCCTGGGCAAGATCTTGAATATTTTGACCAAGGACAACAGCTACCAGCGGATCTCCAGTTTCGTTAGCGATTAAGCGTCCTTGACTCAAGAGTTCCAGCGAAACTTTACGAATTTTAGCGTTGCGTTGTTCAACAACAATCCAAATACCTTTTGACATGATCATTCCTCCCCTTACAGAACCTTAGCTTCTTCGCGCAAGAGGCGGGCTAATTCGCGAACTGCTTCGGCAGGTTCGCCGGTAATTTTTTTGCCGCCCTGGCGAGGAGTTGGCAAGCTGTAGTTTTGTACTTTCATTTTAGCGCTTATGCCGCTAACGCCCAGATCAGCAGGGTTAATAACTTTAAGTTCTTTTTTCTTGGCCTTCATAATGCCGGGCATGGTAGGATAACGAGGTTCGTTGAGTCCTTTTTGAGCTGTAATAACTGCCGGCAGGGGTACTTCTATGATTTCTGTTCCCCCGTCAATTTCACGGGTAGCGGTAGCAACGTTGTTTTCAATTTCAAGTTTAATTACACTGCTGACGGATGGAATATTCAGAGCTTCGGCTAAGCGGACAGCAACCTGGCTGGAGCCGTCGTCAACAGCAATACGGCCGCCGAGGATAATATCATAAGGCATCTGGGAAATAGCTTTAGCCAAAACTTCGGCTCTTACGTATTCGTCAACGCTTTCCAAAGCAGTTTCATCAATTTGTACTCCTTTATCACAACCCATGGCCAAAGCGGTGCGGATAGCTTCTTGGGAACGAGGTCCACCGCAGCTGACAACGGTAACTTCACCGCCGAATTTTTTCTGAATGCGAAGTGCTTCTTCAATAGCAAATTCGTCATAGGGGTTGATAACCAGACTTACACCGGTAGGATCGATCTGACCGTCTTTCAGAACGATCTTTGCTTCAGTGTCGAATGTCTGTTTGATAACTACGACAATATTCATGCTCCACTTCTCCTTTACTCAAAACTTTGGAAGTATCTTTATGGAGGTTAGTCTTTGAGAATGTTATTAGCGATTACTACGCGCTGAATCTCACTGGT
>JAAYII010000174.1 GCA_012523535.1 Peptococcaceae bacterium | reverse complement strand
TTACTGCCCCTCGTTGGTATAATTCTGGTACTTTTTGCTTTC
Source organism: Peptococcaceae bacterium (assembly GCA_012523535.1). Classification (GTDB taxonomy): domain Bacteria; phylum Bacillota; class Desulfitobacteriia; order Desulfitobacteriales; family Syntrophobotulaceae; genus JAAYMU01. The sequence continues at coordinate 2,794 of JAAYII010000174.1, read as the reverse complement.
GACGAGTGGAGCATTGATTATTCCGCTTTAATAATGCCCGTTTCTCTGTTAATTATTAGTTTTGGCATTTTAAAATACGATTTTTTGGAAATTAGAACTTTGGCCCGGGAAACAATCTATGAGAACAGCTTGGACGGCATGGTGGTATTGGGTCCGGGGAAAAGGATAATAGACTATAATAAGGCCGCTGAGAAGTTTTTTGAAGCAATAAACATTTCCCTGAATAATTACCCCATAGAGGAAATTCTTGGCCGGGAGCCAAAGTTGTTGGAAATTTTTGAGAGCAGGGTTAGCCGCGATTTTTCTCTGGTGATAGATGGGGAAAAACGTTTTTTTGAAATTGACGTGGTGCCGCTGGGAGATCCCCAGGATGAAGACGTGAGAATGCTTAAATCCATTCGTGATGTTACAAAAGAAAGGAAGATTCAGGAGAAACTGAAATATTTGGCTACCACAGATACCTTAAGCGGCCTTAATAACCGGGCGGAATTTATGAATCGGGCCCGCAGGGAGTTTACCCGGGCCAAAATGAACAATGAGGAATTATCGTTGTTAATTATGGATCTGGATAATTTCAAGGCCATTAACGATACCTTCGGACATGCGGCAGGAGATGAAGTAATTCGCGAAATGGGAAGAATTATAAAAACCAATTTCCGAAAAACCGATATTGCCGGGCGCTTAGGAGGAGAAGAATTCGCTGTGGTTTTAAAGAACACTACTTTGGAAGAAGCGATGATGGTAGCGGAAAAGTTTAGAGAGACTGTAGCCAACAGAATAGTGAATTACCGGGAGCAGGATATTAGTTTTAAGGTAAGTATTGGCTTAGCGGCCCTCTGTGATAACACTGATATTATTTACGATATTGAAGATGTTTTGAAAATGGCAGATGACGCCTTATATAAAGCAAAAGCGAAGGGGCGGAATTGTGTTGCAGCATTCCAGTGCTAATTATCCGGCCAGACCCACCAGCAGCATGGAGGCCAGCATGTAAAGAGAAGCGGCTTTAAACAAGAGGAAGTTTCTTTTGGCTGAAGGGAAAAGGGAGCAAAACACGGCCAGAACAATCAACAAGATAACGGCGACCGATAAAGCCACCAGAAATGCTCCTTGCACACCGTTCAGATAAACGGCGAACAACATAGCCATTCCGGCCAAAACAGTCGAAAGGCTCAAAACAAGCCTTGTTAATCCTTCGCCAAAAACAGCAGGAAAGGTGGGAATATTTGCTGCCCGATAATCCTCCGCATATCTCATGGCAAAGGTCAAAATATGTATAGGGATCCACAGCAGAACGGACAGGGCCAGCAGAACACCGACAAGATCGATGCTGCCCGTCCCCAGGGCACGCCCGGCCAGAACGGGCATCCCCCCGGAAACACCGCCGGGTATTACCGAAAACGGTGTTTTTCTTTTCAGCCACATTGTATAAACTCCGGCATGGGAAAACAAACCGACGGCGACCACTATGCCGACCAGAGGGCTCAAAGTAAAGGCCCATACGATACCAATAACAGAAATCAAAGTACCGAATGCCAAGGCCTCCCGGGGAAGGAGCACCCTGGCGGGCAGCGGGCGTTTGATGGTTCTGGGCATCTTGGCGTCTATATCCCGGGCAACATACATATTGAGCACGGTGCTGCCGCTGATAGCCAGGAACAGACACACCAAAAGAGACAACATTGTTGCCCAATCTGTCAGCATGTGCCCTGTAGAAGCGTATCCTGCCCAGCCGGTAATCAACAGCAAAAAGGTTTGCCTGCTCTTGGTCAGTTCCCAGTAAGCTTTCAATTTAATGATTATTCTCTCCTTCAAATTGCTCACAATCTCCACCTCGTAAAACTCGTAAAAAAGAAAAACTGTATGAAGAAAAACTGTTTAAAGAAAAAATAATAAATAATAAAAAGAAAAAATAATAAATTAATTTTAAAATTTTATGGGGACAGCTTGTCCCCATGTTTACTAATAATCCATTATATTGCATAAAGTCTTTATTAGTAAAGGGATGAAATGAATTCATTTCAGACCGTTTCCATGATTTGTATTATTTAGTTTTGAAGGATGTACGGACTATTTTATAAGGAGTGGATTTAATCACGGGAAATCTTGAATAGATGGGGCTCGGTTGATTTTTCCACTCTTCCGTACTTATAATAAAAGTATATACAAAAATATATCGAAATTTTTGCATTATTCCTAGGAGTGAAGAAAGTCTAAAGACAGCGGATATGAAAAGGTGAGGAAAATGGGGAATACCATGGAGGGCGGGCAGAATAGCATAATAGAATCCTTGCAATCGATCTTGGAAAGAGAAGATATTTTGGCCAAAGTAGTCGAGTTTTTCCCTTATCCAATTCAGATATTCTCTTTGGACGGGACGGCGAGGGTGATTAACAAAGCGGCACTGGAAATGATAGGCATCAGAAGTATCGAATCCCATGTGGATAAATATAACGTTTTTGAGGATCCCGTCGTACGTGAGCCTGGTTTTATGGAGAAGGTCAAGGAGGTATTGAAAGGAAAGACAGTATACATTACTGATTTCAATGCCCCCTATAAGGATTTGATTCGCTATTTTAATGTGATAGATAGAGACATTCAAACTATAAGCGCCGACATTACATGCTTCCCATTGTTCAATGCCGATGGCGAAATGGAATACTTTGCCGCAGTTTTTATCTTTAAAAAAATATACCGGGGAAAAGATGAAATCGGTCTGGCCAAACAATATATCGAAACCGGTGTCAAAGCGATAGTTGGCTATTCAAAGCAGCCCTAGTGGCTGCTTTATGTA
>JAAYII010000173.1 GCA_012523535.1 Peptococcaceae bacterium | reverse complement strand
GATCCCGCCGCCTTTACCAGACTGGTGGAAATTGCCAAAGAAAAACTGGAAAGCGGCGAAAGCAAAGCCAATGTCAATGCCTAAAATTTCAGTGGAAAAATGTTTGGGGAGTTCGAGCTTTTAACAAGTATCGGGCTCCTGTCTTTATATGGGTACCGGAGGATTATGATGATTACTTCTTTGCAGAACGAACAGGTTAAACGGGTAGTCGCTTTGCACAAAAATAAAGGGAGAGCCGTAAATCAGGAGTATCTGGTGGAGGGCAAGCGTTTTATCAAAGAGGCTTTAATAAGAAAGGCCAAAATTAGAGCGATATACTATGAAAATAATAAAGAAGTTAACAACCTGGTAGAAGAAGCTTCTTCTTTAGGCATACCCGTGCAAGAGGTATCTAACTCGGTAATGAAAAAAATGGCGGCCACAGAGGAACCCCAGGGTATCTTGGCCGTTGTCGGCATAACGCCTGCCGATTGGCAGGACATATCCGGAAGTTATGATATTTCCCCGGCTAAAAACGGAGGCAGTATCATCCTGATCTTGGATAATATTCAGGATCCCGGTAACCTGGGTACTATTTTAAGAACCGCTTTGGCCGCGGATGTTCGACATATAATATTGACAAAAGGCACAGTTGATCTTTACAATCCAAAAGTATTGCGCAGCAGCATGGGATCCGTTTTTTCCCAAACCATTTTAACAAGCAAAGAACCGGATCAGATAGTGAATTTTTGTCAGCGGCACAATTTTTCCCTGGTTGTTTCCTCCATGGAAGGGGAATCCATATTTGCCGCCCAAACTGAAGCTTTTTTTCCTCTGGCTTTGGTTATCGGCAATGAAGCAACCGGCGTTTCCGAAGTATTTGTTAAAAATGCTGCTAAAACATTCTCTATTCCTATGTTTAACCAAGTTGATTCCTTGAATGCCGCCATGGCTGCCGGAATATTCCTTTATGAACTCAGAAGGCAGCAGGGATTCTTGTAAAGCTAAATTTAAAATGATATAATTCTGAAAAAGCAAATATTTTTTGCTTAGAACCTAAGCCTAAGAAAGGTGGGCATATAATGTCAACGGAAGATTATTTCTGGAAAGCCTTCGAGGCCACCGGTTCTCCTTATCTTTATATGCTTTACAAGAAGCACAAAAAGAATAGAGACAATGACGATGATTGGGCTAAAAGGAATGCCAACCTTTAAGGGAGGATCGACCCCGGACTGCAAGTCGATCCAGGGAGGCATCCTCCTCTTAATATATTAATATAGAAAAAGAGGTTAAATTTCACCTATGAGTCAAACGGCAGGCACCGTTATCAGCCACCTAAGAGTAACCATGAACTTTTATGGTTAAACAAGGGTGGTACCGCGGGAGTTAAACTCTCGTCCCTAGGGACGAGAGTTTTTGTTACATTTAGGAAGCTATGTTCAAAAATAGAGAAAGGGTGATTAGGTTGAAAGCGGAATTGGAGAAGATCAAGAAAGAAACATTACATAAGTTGGAGCAGCTTACCACAATGGAAGAGCTTCAAGATCTAAAAGTAAAAGTTATGGGGAAGAAAGGTTCTCTTACCGCCTTATTGAAACAAATGGGAACTTTAAGTCCTGAAGAAAGGCCTAAAATGGGACAGATTATAAACGAATTACGCGGTAAGTTGGAACAGGCTTGGGAAGAAAAGGCCAAACAGCTTGAGCAAATAGCTTTGGCCGCCAGGCTGGAAGGAGAAAAAATTGATATCAGCCTGCCGGGATGCTGGCTGCCCAAAGGACACCAACATCCTTTAAGCAAAGTAATTGAAGAAATTGAAGATATTTTTTTGGGTATGGGCTTTACCATTGCCGAGGGACCGGAAATTGAAACCGATTATTATAACTTTGAAGCCTTGAATTTGCCGAAGGATCATCCGGCAAGAGACATGCAGGATTCGTTTTTTATCACCGAAGACATTCTTTTGCGGACGCAGACTTCACCTGTTCAAGTCAGGACTATGGAAAAGATGAAGCCGCAACTGCCGGTAAAAATTATTGCTCCGGGCAAAGTATTCCGTCACGATGACGATGCCACGCACTCTCCTATGTTTCATCAGGTTGAAGGATTGTTGGTGGATAAAGGAATCAGAATGTCCGACCTTAAAGGGATACTGCTCTACTTTTCCAGGCAAATGTTTGGCGAAAGCCGGGAAATACGGCTAAGGCCCAGTTTTTTCCCTTTCACTGAGCCCAGTGCGGAAGTCGACGTTTCTTGTATGCTATGTGGCGGGGACGGCTGCAGGCTCTGTAAATACACAGGCTGGATTGAAATTTTAGGTTCGGGGATGGTCCACCCCCGGGTATTGGAAATGGGAGGTTATAACCCCAAAGAGGTTACCGGTTTTGCTTTTGGTATGGGCGTGGAGAGAATTGCCATGTTGAAATACGGGATTGAAGACATGAGATTGCTATTTGACAATGATATTAGGTTTTTAAAACAATTCTAGGAGGAATACGGTCCATGAGAGTAAGCATAGAGTGGTTGAAACAATACCTTAAAATAGAGCAAACCCCGGAGGAACTTGCAGAAATACTTACCAGAGGCGGCATTGAGGTCGGAGGAGTGGAGTACCTGAATAAAGGTATTAAAAATGTGATTATCGGCGAGATAAAAACCATCAATGCTCATCCCAATGCGCAAAAGCTGCAAGTTTGCACTGTTGATATCGGTTCGGAAGAACTTACAATAGTAACAGGGGCGGACAATATCCTGGTGGGGGACAAGGTTCCGGTAGCCGTCCCCGGAGCGGAACTGCCCGGGGGTAAAATTATTGAGACGGCTGACTTGCGGGGGGTTGAATCCCAGGGAATGCTTTGCTCCGAAAAAGAACTGGAACTGGAGTTCGTGGGACTGGACAGAAGCAAGGGAGGCATATTGATTCTATACCCCGATGCTGAAGTCGGCACCCCACTGGTTGATTATCTTGGTTTGGATAACTATGTCCTGGAATTGGAACTGTACCCCAACAGGCCGGATTGCATGTCGATGGTAAATGTAGCTCGCGAGCTTGGCACCCTATTAGGGAAAAAACCGAATTTCGCTGAGTGGCTGCAAACTGATGAACCTATTTGGCCTACGGATGTCAAGCAAAAAATAAACATTGAAAACCCGGAGCTAAGCTGGCGGTATTCAGCCTTGCTGGTAGAGGATGTTGTAATCGGTCCCTCTCCTCGCTGGATGCGCAACAGGTTGCGGGCTGCCGGCATTCGTCCTATTAATAATGTGGTGGACATAACCAACTATTGTATGCTGGAGACCGGTCAACCCCTGCATGCTTTTGACCGGGATAAGCTTAAAGGTACGGTTCGTGTCCGTTTGGCCCAAGAAGGAGAAAAACTGGTCACCCTGGATGGGGTTGAACGCCAACTGGACAACTCCATGTTGGTGATTGCCGATGATAGCGGGCCCATAGCACTTGCCGGTGTTATGGGAGGATTGGATACCGAGGTAACCGCCTCTACCAAAAGAATTCTTTTTGAATCCGCTCATTTTGCAGGGGCCAGTATTCGCCGTACCAGCAGAAAATTGGGCCTGCGCTCCGAGTCCTCCAGCCGCTTTGAAAAAGGTGTGGATCCCCATGGGACGGTAACAACCTTGGTCCGGGTGGCGGAATTGCTGCTGGAGCTGGAGGCGGGTGTTCCCATGTCTTTTGTTGAGCATAAAGTCTATCTTCCTCCTCAAACCGTGATTGAGTTTTCGCGGGAAAGGGTCAATGCCGTCCTGGGAGTCGATTATTCCAAACAGGAAGTGGAACGGGTCTTGGAGTCCCTGAATTTTGACTATGAGCACAGGCCGGACGGCAAATACATTGTCCATATTCCCTCTTACCGGCAAGACCTGAAAATAGAGGAAGACATGATAGAAGAAATTGCCCGGATAAACGGCTATGACCGTATTCCCACAACCCTGCCCCAAGGTGTCCAAACCCAAGGGAGAAGAACTCCGGAACAGGAATTGCGTCGAAAAATCCGCCATACTTTGGTGAAGGCCGGAATGAATGAAATAGTAACCTATTCTTTTGTTAAAAAGGAGAACGATGATCTTTGGGGCCTGCGGGGCATGAATATTCCTATTCTTAACCCATTGCGGGAGGAATTGGGAGTGATGAGAACTTCTCTTATTCCCGGCCTTCTGGAAACGGCCGCCCGTAATGCAGCCAGGCGCAATCTGGATTTGCTTCTTTTTGAAATGGGCAGTGTTTATTGGCAGCACGAGCTGCCGTTAAAAAATCTTCCTCAGGAAAAAACCTTGATTGCGGGATTGGCTCAGGGTCAAAGTCCACGCCATTGGCTTGTTCCCCAGATCAAATTTGACTTTTACTTTGTTAAAGGGATATTAAACCAGTTGGAATTGGCTTGCGGCCTTGAATTTACCTATACCCCCTTAAAAAACGACCGTTATCAAGGGCTGCTTCACCCCGGCCGGTCGGCGGAAATACATGTAGCCGGTGAATATCTCGGCTTTATAGGGGAAATCTTCCCTCAACTCGATGCAAAATTGGGTTTGGAAAGACCGGTTTTGTTTGAACTTGATTTTGATGTTCTCTATAAAAATTGCAAAACGACTCTGGTGGCCAAATCCTATCCCCGTTTCCCGGCTATCCAGCGAGATTTGGCCTTGGTGGTTGCTCAGAATGTTGCTTCCGAAGCCATTAAAAACAGGATTCTGGAGTTGGGCGGAGACCTTTTGCAAGAGGTGGAAATTTTCGATGTTTACCAAGGACGACCAATTCCCGAAGGCCATAAGAGCTTGGCTTTCAGCCTGCGTTATCAGTCCCCTGAGCGGACCCTTACAGATGAGGAAGTCAATAACCTTAATTCCAACATCTTGGCAAGCATACAGGAGGAATTTGGCGCTGAGTGGCGAAAATAGTCTTTAAATTAAAGCCGGATTCTTAGAGAAAAAGTTATTTTTTAAACTAAAATAAGAGAAAGTGGGGAAATAAGGTGAACCAGGACAGCCAAAAAGTTCCGGTCCAGATTTTCGGTGAATCATATATCGTCAAAGGTAACGGGACGGAAGAATATATCACCAGCCTGGCTAAAGAAGTGGATAAGAGAATGAAAGAAACTGCTTCCAAATTTCCCCGGTTGGCCGCTCACCAGGTGGCTACCCTGGTTGCCCTTAATCTGGCGGATGAATTGTACAGGCTCAGGGAAGAACAGAAAACTGTATTAGCTATGTTGGAATAGTAAAAAGGGGAATAGATATAAACCTGAAGCCTGCAAACCGGTTTTATAAATATTTGGCTGCCGTCAATCAGTAGATTGAGGGCAGCTTTTTGCTTATATAAGTTGTCAATCGGCCTGATTTTTTGTAAAATTAAGTATTCAATTTATGATGAACTTATTTTTAAATCCGGTAATATTGTGGGGAAAGAAATCCAATCAATACAGGGAGGTTCTGGCATGAAAGCCATTATAACAGTGATTGGCAAAGACAAAGTAGGAATTATTTATGCCGTTACCAAAATCTTAGCCGAGAGCAACGTTAACATTGAAGATATAAGCCAAACAATCCTGCAGGATTATTTTACTATGATGATGCTGGTAAATCTGTCCAATATGAACTGTGATTTCAATCAGCTCAAAGAACGGCTGGAAAATCTGGGTGAAGAGATCAACCTTTCTATAAGAATCCAGAGGGAAGAGATTTTTAACT